>JAIBAS010000248.1 GCA_019695075.1 Promineifilum sp.
GAATATTAAAGACTTTCTAAGCCCTATCTTGTCGGCCTATGTTTGTAACAGAGCCTCAACTACCGAATGACCTTTTTAATTCGAGACCCGGTGGAGTCTGGGTGAGTCAATGCTTGCGCCTTTCTCGAACTTCGTTTTGACGACTAATGACACTCTTTCTCCACGTCTCGAACGCTTCAATGTCTTCCTGCAATTCTTCGGGCGGCGGTATCGGGACATTAGCCGATGCGGCACCATCATGCCCTGAGAATTTCGAGCACTTCGTCATTCCGATAGCCACCGAGTGGTAGTCGTCATCGGAGACCTCAACTGCCTTGAGCATTTGGGTGGATACGCCTTCGGAAAAGCGCATGATCGTTCCGGAGAACAATACCTCTTCAATCCCACGCTCCCAGGTTTCTCTCAGTAGGGCATACGCATCCCGCGTCATTTTCGATGCAACATCGTCGTCTTTCGCCTTTGCCAAGCGGGCAATATCTGTTTGCATGGAACGAAGCATGCCGACTCGCTTTGAGCATGTTGCCCCGGCGAATGGAAGGCTCTCGGAGCTAATTCCGAACCCATTGGAGGTGCGCTTGATGGAGTACGTGTGTTGACGTCCACCCAGAATTGACCCACCTAGAGGGGTAATTTTCATCCAAGTTTGACCCACCTGATTTAGCTACCCTGCTTGATTTTTGAGCGGGGCAACAGGAGTGATCACAGTGGGCTTATTGGCAAAGATACGGCGGATGCATTTCCGCGACCGGGTGGGGCTGCGCGAGATTGCGCGGCAGACTGGCCTCTCCCGCAACACCCTGCGCAGCTGGCTGCGCCGGCCTGAGGTTACCGAACCGAAGTACCCTGCCCGCAAGACGCCGGGCGTCATCGATCCGTGGGCGGACCAGCTGCGGCAATGGCTCGCGACGGACGCCCACCGCGTCCGTCGAGAGCGGCGCACGATGCTCGACCTGTACCGCGCCATCCAGGCGCAAGGCTATCCCGGCGGCTATGGCCGCGTTTGTGCGTTTGTCAGGCGCTGGAAGGATGAAGCGGCCGCCAATCCGAAGCGCGCCGCCTTCGTGCCGCTGACCTTCGCCCTGGGAGATGCCTTCCAGTTCGACTGGAGCTGCGAGCACGCCTTCGTCGGCGGACTGCGCCGGCGGCTGGAAGTGGCGCACGTGAAGCTGTGCGCCTCGCGCGCCTTCTGGCTGGTCGCCTATCCCAGCCAGAGCCACGAGATGCTCTTCGATGCGCACGCCCGGGCCTTTGCCGCCTTCGGCGGTGTGCCGCGCCGCGGCATCTACGACAACATGAAGACGGCGGTCGACAAGGTAGGCCGCGGCAAGGAGCGCACGGTCAATGCGCGTTTCCACGCCATGAGCGGGCATTACCTGTTCGATACCGAGTTCTGCAACGTGGCCTCCGGCTGGGAGAAGGGCATCGTCGAGAAGAACGTGCAGGACCGGCGCCGGCAGATCTGGCGGGAAGCCGGCGAGCGGCGCTGGCCTGACCTGGAAACGCTGAATGCCTGGCTCTCCGAGCAGTGCCGCACCGCTTGGGAGACGATGGCCCATCCGGAATGGCCGGCGCTCACCGTGGCGGAACTCTTGCAGGACGAGCAGATGCGCCTGATGCCCAACCCGCGGCCCTTCGACGGCTACATCGAGCAGCCGGTGCGGGTCTCGGCCACCGCGCTCATCCACTTCCAGCGGAACCGCTACAGCGTGCCGACCAAGCACGCCCACCGGGTGGTGAGCCTGCGCATCTACCCTGCCGAACTGGTCGTGGTGGCCGATGGCGAGGTGGTGGCGCGCCACGCGAGGAGCTTCGAGCGCCACCAGACGCATTACGACTTCACCCACTATATCGATCTCATCGAGAGGAAGCCCGGCGCGCTCAGGAACGGCGCACCCTTCGCAAGCATGCCCGAGCCGCTGCTGCAACTGCAGCGCCACCTGTTGAGGCACCCGGGCGGCGACCGGGTGATGGCGCAGGTATTGGCTGCGATTCCGGTCCACGGCCTGGATGCCGTGCTGGTGGCGGTGGAACTTGCCCTGGAGTCGGGCCGCCCGAGCGGCGAGCATGTGTTGAACGTGCTGGCACGGTTAAAGGACGCGGCTGTCCCCGTCCCGGCGATAGCCGCACCCCTGGCGCTCAGGGAAGAGCCGGCGGCCAATGTCGACCGCTACGACGCTTTGCGGCAAGCGACGGAGGCCGATCATGTCCGTTGAACTGATCGCCCGGCTGAAGCGCTTGAAGCTGCACGGCATGGCGAGCAGCTGGCCGGAGCTCGCCGCCCGCGCCCGCCACAGCGAGTTCGACCCCGAGCAGTGGATGCTCGAGCTCTTGGCCGCCGAGACCGCCGAGCGGGACGTGCGCTCGATCGCCTACCAGATGACGGCGGCGCGCTTCCCGGCGCACCGGGATCTGGCCGGCTTCGACTTCACGCAATCCAAGGCGGACGAGGCCCTGGTGCGGCGGCTGCATGCCGGCGCGTTCATGGAGGCGGCGCAGAACGTGGTGCTGATCGGGGGGCCTGGCACCGGCAAGACGCATCTGGCCACCGCCATCGGTATTGATGCCGTGCAGCGCCACGCCCGGCGTGTGCGCTTCTTCTCGACGGTGGAGCTGGTCAATGTGCTGGAGCAGGAGAAGTCGGGCGGCCGCCAGGGCCAGATGGCCCACCGGCTCA
>JAIBAS010000335.1 GCA_019695075.1 Promineifilum sp.
AGTAGATAAGCGCAAGAGGGTATGTCGCCAGTTGGCGCTTTTCACACCTGGCGACGAACCCTTTTCAGTTGTGACGGCGCTGGCACTGAAGCGGAGTAGGTGGAAACTGCGTTGACGGCGTGGCAATCGACGCCGGCGACAAAGCCCGGCCCCAGGGCGATCACCAGCGGGGCCTGGTCGATGGCCGTATCGATGTTGCGTTTGGCCATGCGCGCGTCGATGAGGACGGCCGGGCGGCGCGCGTCGCCCACCGGCGGCCATTCGGGTGACGGCAGGACGGGAATCGCCCCGGTCATGGCCAGCGCCCAGGCATCCGCGGCCGACGCGACGCGCACGCCGCGCAGGTCTTCGACGGTGATTTCGCCCTCCAGCACGGCCGTGGCCAGCGACACACGCCGCCGGACGACAAGCGGCCGGGGCAACTCGGTGACGATGACCGGGAAGCCGCACTTGTGCAGGCGGTAGGCAACGCCGGTGGCCAGGTCGCCGCCGCCGCGGAGGAGGATGAGGTGGTCGCCGAAGAGCATGGGCGGGTATGGTAGCGGGAAGGGAGGGATGCGGCAACCACGGCGATGAGAGCGCGAGGGTAGCTGTTCACGCTTACCGCTTGACCTTTCTCTTTATATCACCGGGAACAGTTACACATCCTCCGCGCTTTGACGCGCCAATACCCGGCAGATATACTCTCCGGATGCGACTCTCCCATTCTTTCGGCAAGACCCTGCGCGAGGCTCCGGCGGAGGCCGAGCTTGTCAGCCATCAACTTCTTATTCGCGCGAACTACATCCGGCCGGTCGGCGCGGGCATGTACACCTTCATGCCTTTCGGCTATCGCGTCATCCGCAAAATCTGGCGTATCCTGGCCGAGGAGATGGATGCCATCGACGGCCAGGAGATGTGGATGCCCAACCTGAACCCGGCGGCGCTGTGGCAGGCCACCGGCCGCTGGAACTCGGTCGATGTGCTCTTCAAGCTGAAGGGCAACGGCAACCGCGAATATGCCCTCTCGGCCACGCACGAGGAGGTCGTTGTCGATCTGGCCCTGCGCGAGATCGAGAGCTACCGCGACCTGCCCCGGATGGTCTACCACATCAGCAAGAAGTTCCGCGACGAACCGCGCCCGCGCGGCGGCCTGATGCGCCTGCGCGAGTTCATCATGAAGGATGCCTACACCCTCGACCGCAGCGAGGCGGCGCTGGACGAATACTACCCCAGCATGATCCAGGCCTACTTCAACGTCTTCAACCGTTGCGGCGTGCCGACGGTGGCCATCAACGCCGACGTGGGCGCGATGGGCGGCAAGACCTCGCAGGAGTTCACCGTGCCCCACCCGCAGGGCGAGGATGTCTTCATCGCCTGCGACAACTGCGGCTACGCCGCCAACGTCGAGGCGGCCGAGTTCGTGCGCGAGGGCGAGCGGCCGGCGACGCTGGCTGCCCTGACCAAGGTCGAGACGCCCGACTGCAAGACCATCGCCGACGTGGCCGCCTTCATCGGTGTGCCCACCAGCCAGACCATCAAGGCCGTCTTCTACTGGTGGCGGCCGCGCTACGTCGAGACGCCGGGCGAGGGGCAGCTGGTCTTCGCCCTGGTGCGCGGCGACTTGGCCATCAACGACACCAAGCTGGTCAACGCGCTTGGCGGCGGCTTCGTCCGCGCAGCGACCGAAGACGAAATCCGCGCCGTGGGGGCCGTGCCCGGCTATGCGTCGGGCGTCGGGCTGACCCCGGCCCAGGGCCTACAGTCGCCGGGCGTGATGGTCATGGCCGACACGTCCATCGAGTACGGCGGCAACTACGTCGTTGGGGCCAACGAAGAGCCTTACCACTACACCGGGGCCAACTATGGCCGCGACTTTGCCGTCAGCAAGCTGGCCGACATCGCCCAGGCGGACACGGGCCACAAGTGCCCCGTCTGCGGCGGGCGCATCGAGGCCAAGCGGGCCATCGAGGTCGGCCACTGCTTCAAGCTGGGCACGCGCTATAGCGCCGCTGTCAATGCCACCTACCTGGACGAGAACGGCCAGCCGCAACTCATCTACATGGGCAGTTACGGCATCGGCCTTGACCGGTTGATGGCCGTCGTCGTCGAGTTGCACAACGACAAGGACGGCATCATCTGGCCCGATAGCGTCGCCCCCTACCAGGTGCATCTGGTGCATATCGGCAAGGAGGGCGACGGCACGAAGGCGCGGGCCGAGGCGCTGTATGAGCGGCTGCTGGCCGCGGGCGTCGAGGTGCTCTACGACGACCGCGACGGCCTGGGCGCGGGCGTCAAGTTCAAGGACGCCGATCTGATCGGCATCCCCTGGCGCGTCACCGTTTCGGCCCGCAGCCTCGAGCAGGGCGGCGTGGAGGTCAAGCGCCGCAGCGCGAGCGAACGGCAGAACCTGACGGAAGACCAACTGCTAGGCCTGCTGAAAGGCTAAAAACCCCCTCTACCCGCAATCTCCCACCGTCGGCCCGCGAACAGCGGGCCGCTTTTTATTACAGGGGGTAGCCGACCGGTCATTCCGACCGCTGCTGTTGGGACGGATTCCCGGTTGGCTTGGGACGGACTTCCCCGCCTACTTGAGACTGCCGCCCCATGACAGCCCGACAGGCCCCCGCCTATACTGTCTTCACTCAACGCTCTCAACACCGTACCAGATTCATTCCATCGGAGGACACAGCGTATGACCATGTCAGATTCGCCTTTCGTCGGTTGGACGGCCATCGCCGGCGGTGTCGTCGGCGTCGTCGGCTTCGTTGCCCTGCTACTGCTGTTCATCGTCGGCGAGCCGTTCGGTACGCTGAACGACATTCTGTCCATTCCGGTGGCGCTCCTGGTCGTGCCGCTCCTGTTCGCGCTCTACCGGCTCCACGCGGCCAGCTACCCTGTGGTCGCCGTTGTGGCGCTGCTGGCCGGGCTGTTCGGCTATGCCTCCGCGGCCATCGGATCGGGCTTGCTCGTCCTGGGGCGGATCGACTTCAATACGTCGCTGCTGTTCGGCATTGGCGGGTTCGGGCTGATCGGCCTGTGGGCGCTGTTGACGTCGGGCATGGGCCTGCGTGGCGACACGCTGCCCGGGGCGGCGGCATGGGCCGGACTGGCGCTGTCGGTGGCGCCGACGCTCGCTCTGCTGGCCGTGTTGCGCGCCGAAAGCGTGGCCAATGCCTTGAGTGCGATGGGCGGTCAGACGGCCGCTGGTGTCCAGGTCAGTCCGCTGGCAATGGCCTTTATCGTCCTGGGCGGCCTCAGTTACGCCGCCATGCCGCTCTGGACCATCTGGCTGGGGCGCTTGTTCCTCGAGGGGCGGATGGGGCTGCCGGCGGCCGTGGCGCTCGGTCAGTAGTTGGCTCATAACGATTGGTTGGAGGTGTTATCATGAAAGTTGCGCGTGTGCTCTACTGGGTCTCTGCCTGGCTATTCGTCGTCGGAGTGGCCACGCAGGTCTTCTTTGCCGGCATGGCCGTCGTGGCTAATCGCTGGGGGTGGGACAACCACATCGGTCTGGGCCACACCCTGGCCGCGCCGCTGCTGGTCATGCTGGCAACCATGTACCTGGGTAAGCTGCCCGGCCGGATGAAGCGGCTGACGTGGCTGCTGTTCGGTGTCTACGTCTTGCAGGCTGACGTGCTCATCTTCCTGCGGGCCAGCGCGCCTGTTCTGTCGGCGCTGCACCCGGTGATGGCTCTGGCCGATTTCGCCCTGGGGCTGGCCTTGGCGCGGCCGGCGCGGGCGCTGGTGCGGGCGGGCGAGATGCCGGAGCCGGCCCGGCTACAATCGGAAGGCGCAAGCGCTGATTGATGACACGCCGGTGGAGGCTTATCAGGATTGTCGTGGGCTAGAGGTCGAACATGAACGGCAAACGAACCAGCAGCGTCCCTTCTGCTTTCCTGGCCATTGATAACCGGCGCGTTGTCCGCGCGGCGTGCGGGGCGGATGGCAACTGGCAGGTTGATTGCGTCCTGGACGGGCCGCAGCCGGTGACGCTGGCGGCCGATCCGAGCAATCCCAACCGGCTATACGCCGGCTGCCAGGGGCATGGCGTTTTCACATCGGCCGACCGGGGCCGGACATGGCACAGCCTGGGCCTGGCCGGACGGGTGGTGAAGGCGATCGCCGTCAGTCCCCACGACCCCCGGACGATCTACGCCGGGGTGAAACCGGCCGCCCTCTACAAGTCCACTGACGGCGGCCAAAGCTGGTTTGAACTGGAGGGCTTCCGGCGCATCCCGTTTCGCTGGTGGTGGTTTTCGCCGGCCGAGTCGCCCTTTCGGGCCTACGTCAATGCTCTCGCCGTTTCGCCCACCGAGCCGGAGGTCGTCCTGGCCGGCATCGAACTCGGGGCGGTGGTGCTGAGCCGCGACGGTGGGCGGACGTGGTCGGCTCATGTGCGCGGCGCGATACGTGACTGCCACGATCTCAAGTTTCATGCCGGCAACGGCCGATGGGTGTATGAGGCGGGCGGGACCGGTTCCGGAGCAGCCGTCAGCGCCGACGGTGGCCGGACCTGGCGCCAGCCGAAAGCCGGTCTGGCCAAGAAATACGGCGTGGTCTGTGCCGCCGATCCGGAAAAGCCGGAGGTCTGGTACGTCGCTCTGGCCCCCGGCCCCGGCAAGGCCTATGGGCAAAACGTCGCGGCGTATCTCTATCGGGCATCCGGTGGGGCCGACTGGGAGCCTATTGGTTGGCAACCGCACCCGATGAGCGCCATGCCCAGGGCGTTGGTCACCTGCCCCGGCGCGGCCGGGCATCTCTACGTGGGGACGACCTATGGCGACGTGTGGCACACGGCCGACTACGGCGATAGCTGGCAGCGGTTGCCGTTCAATCTGGGCGGCGGGTTGTCGCTGCTGGCTCTGTAGAATGATGTTGAAAGGTGGAGATTTGACAATGAAAAGAGCACTCAAGTGGGCGGCGATCGTGATCGTTGGGTTGGTCGGGATCGTCGTCTTGATCGCCCTGGGCGGCTACATCGCCAGCGAGCGGCGTATCGACAAGACCTACGCCATTGCCGACGAGGCATTGACCCTACCAACCGACGCCGCCGGCCTGGCCGAAGGGCAGCGGTTGGTGACCATCCGCGGCTGTGGCGACTGTCATACGCCCGATTTAGGCGGCCAGGTATTGCTCGATGACCCCATGCTCGGCACGATTCCCACGGCCAACCTGACCCGCGGCCAGGGCAGCGCCACGGCCGGTTATACCGTTGCCGATTGGGAGCGGGCCATTCGCCACGGCGTCGGCCCGGATGGCCACAGCCTATTGTTTATGCCCAGCTATGAGTACGCCGGGCTGAGCAACGAGCAAGTCGCCCAAATGATCGCCTACCTGCAGACGGTTCCGGCGGTCGATCGGCTGCCGGCCGAACCGGTCCTCAAGCCGTTACTGCGCGCCTTGTTCCTCACCGGCCAGTTGCCCCTGCTGCCGGCCGAGAAGGTCGATCAGGACATGGCCCACGTCGCCAGCGTGCCGGCCGAGGCGTCGGCCGAATACGGCGGTTATCTGGTCACGACCTGCACCGGCTGCCACCAGCCCAACCTGGCCGGCGGCCCCGTGCCCGGCAGCGCGCCCGGCGAGCCGCTCTCCGCCAACTTGACGCCGGCCGGCAACCTGGCCCACTGGACGCTGGAGGAGTTCAAGAACACCCTGCGCAACGGCGTCACCCCGGAGGGGAAAGCGCTTGACCCGGCCGTTATGCCCTGGCCCCTGGCCGGGCAGATGACCGACGTGGAGTTGGAGGCGCTCTGGCTATACCTCCAGAGCCTGCCGCCGGCGACATCGGGCAGTTGAGGTTTTGACCGGGTCACAAGTGAATCGGCGCAGTGATTCCGGCGACCGCGCCACGACGATCGGTTCCGGAGCGGCTTGCCAATGGAGGTTCTCATGAGGACGCCTCTCATCACGGTTCTTGTGGTTCTGGTGGTGGTCGATGCGCTCGGATGGGGTCTTACCGTTCCGCCCATCCTGGAGTACGCGCGCACGCGCCGCGACCTGCCGACCCTCCTGGGGATCAGGCTGCTGGGCGGCCGGTTTGAGTCGCTCGGCATCGACGCCGTTGTTGTCGCCGGGCTGATCTTCGTCGTCGTCAGCGGCCTCAAGCTTCTGGCCGCCTACTGGCTGTGGGGAGCGCGCGCCGATGGGGCGGTGCTGGAATTCATCCTGTTGGGCCTGAGCGCGATCTTCTGGTATGGCTTCGAGTTGCCGTTCGGGCCGTTGGCCGGCGTGCCGCAGTTCATTCTGCTGCTCGTCGTCTGGCGCAGCCTGGCCTGATGGCCAATGGCCGGTTCGCTGTGGGCGCATGGCTGTCAGAGGACAGGTCTGTGGCTCTGGTCTGGAGTCGTTCCGGCTAAATCCTGGTTGATGGAGTGATACGGATGTATTCCTGGATGGTCTATCTTCACGTTCTGGCGACCATGACGTTCCTATTCACCCACGGCGCCAGCAGCATCGTCGCCTGGCGGCTGCGCGGCCGGCCAGACCCGGCCACGGCGCGGGCCTGGTTGGGAGTGTATGCGACCGGCCGGTATTTCACGCTCTTGTATAGCTCGCTGATCGTCCTGCTGATCAGCGGCGTCGCGGCCGGGTTTATGGGCGACTGGTGGGGCGAGGGCTGGATATGGCTGTCGCTGGCGCTGCTGGTTGGCATCATCGTGGGTATGTACGTCTTAGGTTCCGCCTATTACAGTAAGCTGCGCCGCGCGCTTGGCCTGGAATACTTCGACGGGCGCAAGCCACACCCGGCGGAGGAACCCGCGCCGGCCGAGGAGATCGAGCGCCTGCTGGCCAGGTCGCCGGCGCTGGCGCTGACCGTCATTGGCTTTGGTGGCATCGCCATGATCCTCTGGCTCATGATCCTCAAGCCGTTCTGAGGCCGGCCGGGCTGGAATCGACTCGCCCACCGATGAGGGCCAGAACTAATGCTATAATGTGGCCGAACATGCAACGATCTGAGCCGTTCGCTTACGCATCGCCAGCGGACACACCCGCGCCAGATGAGGCCGCCTCGCCGGCAGCGTCGCGCCTGGCTCGCGGCTGGGCGGCCGTCGTCATTGCCCTGATGCTGTTGAATCTCTCGCTGGCTGTCTGGTACGTCGTCATCACCGGCGACACGGCCACCTTCCTCTCCCACCAGACGCTGACGCCATTCCTGTCCATCGCCTACGCCGGCCTGGGTGTGGCCATCGCCGGCCGGCGGCCCAGAAACCCCATCGGCTGGATTTTCCTCAGCGTCGCCACCGCCTACGTTCTGAGCGCCTGGGCCGCCGGGATGATGCTCTATGCCCCGGCCTTGCCGCTGCCGGTCGCGCCTTCCCTGTTGAACCTCGCCCAATGGCTGAGCAACTGGGCCTGGCTGCCGGCGCAAATCCTGCCCTTGACCTTTGTCCTCTTGCTCTTTCCCGACGGCCGTCTGCCCTCGCAGCGCTGGCGCGTGATTGGGTGGGCGGCCGGACTGGGTCTGACGGCGTTGGTGTTGGGGCTGGCCGCGCATCCCGGCCCGGTGGCCGACTGGGGAACGCTGCCCAACCCATACGGCATTGCCGGCGCGGCGAACGCCTTGAACGCGGTGATCAATGTCGGCAGCTTGCTGCTGGTCGTCGGCGTTGTTGGCTGCGTTCTGGCTGTCGTCGTTCGCTTTCGTCGGTCACAAGGGATCGAGCGGGCGCAGATAAAGTGGTTGCTCTACGCCGCCCTCCTCATACTCGTGGCCGGCATCATCACCGTCCCGCTCTGGCTCCTCAGAAGTTTGACCACGCCCCTGGCGATGGAGCTGAGTATCGTCCTGACGGGCCTCATGACCCTGGCCATTGCCGCGGCTGCGACCGTCGCCATCTTGCGTTATCGGTTGTAC
Organism: Promineifilum sp.; assembly: GCA_019695075.1. Taxonomy (GTDB): domain Bacteria; phylum Chloroflexota; class Anaerolineae; order Promineifilales; family Promineifilaceae; genus Promineifilum. The sequence continues at coordinate 7,838 of JAIBAS010000335.1, forward strand.
GACATCGACATCCTGATTAATCGTACCCTCGTGTATGCCGTGATGACCGGCGTCATCCTGCTGATCTACGGCCTGACGGTCGGCGCGGTGGGCATCCTGATCGGATCGCAGGGGAGTTGGCTGTTGACGGTTCTGGCCACCGGCTTGGTGGCCGTCCTCTTTCAGCCCATTCGCATTCGTTTGCAGCGGGGGGTGAATCGCCTTCTCTACGGGCAACGCGACGAGCCGTTTGAGGTGATCGCCCGGTTGGGGCAAAGTCTGGAGCAGACGATAGCGCCCGAATCTGTCTACCCCACGATCGTCGAAACAGTGGCCGAGGCGCTACGCCTGCCATACGCGGCCATTCAGGTTCTGACGCATGACGGCCGGCGGCTGGCCGGGTCGTATGGTCGCAGCACCGACCAGTTGCAGGCCTATGAACTGACGTATCAGGGCGCGACGGTGGGCTGGCTGGAGGTCGGTCGCCGCGCGCCGGACGATAGCTTCAACGCGGCTGACGAGCGGCTGCTGCGCAATATCGCCCTCCAAGCCGGGGCGGCCGTCCACAACGCGCAATTGACAGCCGACTTGCAACGCTCGCGGCAGCAACTCGTGACCGGCCGCGAGGAAGAACGCCGCCGCCTGCGCCGTGACCTGCACGACGGCCTTGGCCCGTCGCTGGCCTCGCTGCTGCTGGAGGCCAGAGTGCTGCGGCGCATGATTCGCGACAACCCCACCGCGGCCGAAAAGCTGGCCGACGAAATGCAGGGCGACATCCGGGCGACGATCGACGACATCCGCCGCGTGGTGCATGAGTTGCGACCGCCGGCGTTGGACGACCTGGGCCTTGTCCCCGCCATCAATGTGCTGGCGGCCAAGATCGGCGGCGCTGGCGACCAGGACGGCGCGCTGCGCGTAGACGTTGAGGCCTCGGACGACTTGCCGGCCTTGCCCGCGGCGGTCGAAGTGGCCGCCTACCGGATCATCCAGGAAGCGCTGACCAACGTAGTCCACCATGCCGGCGCGCGCTGCGCCACAGTGCGTCTGTGGCTGGAGAGCGGCCTGCAACTCGAAGTGACCGACGATGGTGCGGGTTTTGCCGGGGGGCGTCTGGGCGGGTTGGGCCTGCGCTCCATGCGCGAACGGGCGGCCGAACTGGGCGGCAGTTGCACGATCTCCGGTGCTGCGGACGGCGGCACGCGCGTCCGCGCCACTCTGCCCCTGGAGCTATAGCGCGATGACCCCCGTGCGCGTTCTCATCGCCGATGACCATCCCTTGTTCCGCAAAGGCTTGCGAACCCTGCTTGATTCAATGCCGCAGATGACGGTGATTGGCGAGGCAACGTCCGGGCGGGAAGCGGTCGAGCAGACGCTCGCCCTACAGCCGGACGTCATTTTGCTCGATCTCCAGATGCCGGCCGGGGGCGGTCTGGGCGCGATTCGGGAACTGGCCCAACGGGCGACCAGCAGCCGCATTCTGGTCGTGACGCTCTTCGACGATGACGAGTCGGTCTTCACCGCCCTGAAGGCCGGCGCGCGCGGCTACGTCCTCAAGGACGCCGACGAAGCGGAGATGATCCGCGCCATCCAGGCCGTGGCCGAGGGCGAAGCCATCTTCAGCCCGGCCATTGCCGCGCGCATGATGCACTACTTCGCCGCGCCGCCGACGGCGCGCGCGGGCGCTTCTTTCCCCGAGCTGACCGAACGCGAGCGCGAAGTGCTGACCCTCATTGCCCGCGGCTACGCCAACGCCCAGATCGCCGAGGAACTGACAATCAGCCTCAAGACCGTCCGCAACCACGCCTCGAGCATCTTCAACAAACTGCAAGTCGCCGACCGTGCCCAGGCGGCCATCCGGGCGCGGGAAGCGGGACTGAAGTAAGCGGCGGACGTTCGAGGACTTCGCCACGACGCTGCGCACCGGCCGCACGCCGGCGAACAAGATCCTCGACCCGGAGGTCATGCCCTGGCCCATCGCCACGCGCATGACCGATGTGGAGTTGCAGGCGCTGTGGCTCTACTTGCAGAGCCTGCCCCCGGCCGCGCCGCAGTCGTAACGATGTGGGCTTGTGGCGTTAACAACCGCAAGGGCGCGAAGGGCCGGCCTAAGGAATCACGCCGGCCACGTCGATCCCGTCCACCTTCGGCGACAGCCCCGCGGCCGAGGCCGAGAAGATCGGCCCGCTGAAGGCCTGGGTGGCCATATTGTAGGTATAGACCATCGAGTGGCCGCCCGTCGCGCCATCGACGTTGAACGCCTTGTTGGTCGTCAGGAAGAGCGTCTGCCCGTCGGCGCTGGCGGCGATGCTGGTGATGTTGTTGGGCTTCACACCCTGGGCCGAGCCGTCGAGCAGCATGTGCCACTTGCCGGCCGTGGTCGCGCCGAGTTGCGTGGCGCAGAAGCCCAGCACGTCCTCGCCGCTGATGTTCAGCTGCGTGCCGTCGTAGTTCGTCACCTTGCCGTTGCCGGCCGTGCTGATCAGGAAGTAGCGCAGGCACGCGCCGCCGGCCGCGGCCTTGACCGCCGCCGGAGCCAGCGACGGATTCAGCTCATGCAGGCCGTCGATCTTCTCCGCCGTCAGGGAAGTCAGACCGACATCCTGGCCGTCGAAAGTCAGCGAGAAGGCACTGCCGTTCCAGGTGACCAGATCCATGCCGTCAACCTTGCCGGGGATGCCGGGGATGACGCGCGCGTTCTGAGTGAAGGCCAGCAGCACGGTATCGCTATTGGCCGTGTTGCCGGCTTCGGGGATGTAGAAGGCGTTGATGTTGTGCTTGGCGTTGCGGCTGTCCAGCCCGGCGGCCGAGCCGTCGAACCAGACCGACCAGGCGCTGCCGTCCCAGTGGAGAATGTCTTCGCTGCCGAAGGACACGCCGTTGACGGAGCCGGCGGCGGTGGTGCTGACGTAGATGCTGAGCGGCGCATAGGTCACACTGTTGTCGGTCGAGGTCGAAGCGGCGTTGCCGTTGCCGGCCGCGTCGTGGGCCGCGCCCGCGGCGAGAGTGGCGATGACCGTGCCGCTGGCGGTCACGTTGCTGACGGTCATGCCGCTGACGGCGACGTTGTAGGTCGTGGGGCCACCGGAGACGGTGGCCGTGGTCGCCCCGGCCGTGCCGCTCAACGTCACGTCGCCGGTGGTGAAGCCGCTAACGGCCTCGCTGAAGACGACGGTGAAGTTGATGGGGATACCGCCCGTCGGGTCGGCCTGGGTGGACGCCTGGTTGATGGTCACGCTGGGTGAGGTGACGTCGATCAGCCACGAGTAGCCGGCCGGCGTCGGGTCGGTGTTGCCGGCGGCGTCAGTGGCCCGCACCTGGAAGGTGTGGCTGCCCTCGATCAGGCCGGTGTAGCCCTTGGGGCTGACGCACGTTGCCCACGCGCCGCCGTCGAGCTGACACTCGAACGAGGCCACGCCCGATCCGCCGCCGTCGTCGCCGCTGAAGGCGAACTGCGCACTGCTGCTGTTCGACGGGTTGGGCGGGTTGCCGGTGATCGTCGTGTCCGGCGGCGTCGTGTCAATCGTCCACGTGAAGCCGGCCGGCGTCGGGTCGGTGTTGCCGGCTTTGTCCGTGGCGCGCACCTGGAAGGTGTGGCTGCCCTCGATCAGGCCGGTGTAGTCCTTGGGGCTGCCGCACGTTTCCCACGCGCCGCCGTCGAGCTGGCACTCAAACGAGGCCACACCCGATCCGCTGCCGTCGTTGCCGCTGAAGGCGAACTGCGCGCTGCTGCTGTTCGACGGGTTGGGCGGGTTGCCGGTGATCGTCGTGTCCGGCGGCGTCGTGTCAATCGTCCACGTGAAGCCGGCCGGCGTCAGGTCGGTGTTGCCGGCTTTGTCCGTGGCGCGCACCTGGAAGGTGTGGCTGCCCTCGATCAGGCCGGTGTAGTCCTTGGGGCTGCCGCACGGTGCCCACGCGCCGCCGTCGAGCTGGCACTCAAACGAGGCCACGCCCGATCCTCCGCCGTCGTCGCCGCTGAAGGCGAACTGCGCGCTGCTGCTGTTCGACGGGTTGGGCGGGCTGCTGGTGATCGTCGTGTCCGGCGCGATGTCGTCGATGCCGTTGTAGGTCACGCTGTTGTCGGTCGAGGTCGAAGCGGCATTGAGGTTGCCGGCCGCGTCTTGGGCCACGCCCGCGGCGACGCCAGCGATAACCGTGCCGTTGGCGGTCATGCCGCTGACGGCGACGTTGTAGGTCGTGGGGCCACCGGAGACGGTGGCCGTCGTCGCCCCGGCTGTGCCGCCCAGCATCACGTCGCCTGTGGCGAAGCCGCTAACGGCCTCGCTGAAGACGACGGTGAAGTTGATTGGGACGTCGCCGGTCGGGTCGGCCTGGGTGGACGCCTGGTTGATGGTCACGCTGGGCGGGGTGACGTCGATCACCCACGAGTAGCCGGCCGGCGTCGCGCCGGTGTTGCCGGCTTTGTCCGTGGCCCACACCTGGAAGGTGTGGCTGCCCTCGATCAGGCCGGTGTAGTCCTTGGGGCTGCCGCACGTTTCCCACGGGCCGCCGTCGAGTTGGCACTCGAACGAGGCCACACCCGATCCGCTGCCGTCGTCGCCGCTAAAGGTGAACTGCGCGCTGCTGCTGTTCGACGGGTTGGGTGGGGCGGTGTTGATGGTCGTGTCCGGTGGCGTCGTGTCGTAGATTACAGTGTCATCGGTCGCGTACGAAGCGTCATTGAGGTTGCCGGCCGCGTCATGGGCCACGCCGGCCCGGATGTAGATCGTCACCGCGCCGTCCTGGGTCATGCCGCTGACGGCGATGTTGTACTCTTGGTGGTACTCTGTCCCTGTGGTCGCCGGGGTCACTATGGCCGTTGTCGCCCCGGCCGAGCCGCTCAACGTCACGTCGCCGGTGGCGAAGCCGCTGACCGGCTCATGAAAGAGGGCGAGGAAGTTGATCGGGCCGGTGTTGGTCGGGTCGGCCTGGGGCGGGTTCCAGGCCTTTTGGATCGTCACCGTGGGGGAGAATTCGTCGTAAGTCACGCTGTTGTCGGTCGAGGTCGAGGCGGTGTTGCCGTTGCCGGCCGCGTCCTGGGCCACGCCCGCGGGGATGGTGGCGACCAACGTGTCATAGAGGCAATTGGTGCTGTTGAAGCCGACGTAGTAGGTCGTGCCGTCCATGGGAGCGGCCTCAAACACATTGATACCCCACTCGCACATGATTGGGTCGCTCAGCGTTACGTCTATGTAGTTGAAGCCGCTGACCGGCTCACTGAAGACGACGGTGAAATCGATTCGGCTCAAGTCGGTCGGGTCGGCCTGGTTGGCGGCCTGATTGATGGTAACGTCCGGCGGCGTTGTGTCCGGCGTGTTGGTGACGGTGCAGGTCACGTCGTCGCCGGCGGCCAGCGTCACGGTGATGGTGTTGCCGCTCACGGTCGGGCTGCCGCCGTCACAGACGACGTCGTCCAGCAGCCAGCCGACGGGCACGAGCTCGCTGACGTGATAGGTCCGCGCTCTCAGGCTGGTGAAGGTATGGCTTTCACCGTCGTCAAGCACGACCACCTGCTGGGCGAACTTCTGGATGCGGTGGTTGAAGGTGTCGGCGACGTAGACGTTGTCCGCCCCGTCCACCGCCACGCCGCTGGGGAGGTTGAACTGGCCGTCACGGTCGCCCTGGCGGCCCCACCGAGTCAGGTAGCCGCCGGCGCTGTCGAACTTCTGAATGCGGTGGTTGACGAAGTCGGCGACGTAGACGTTGCCCTGCCCGTCCACCGCCACGCCGGTGGGGGACTCGAACTGGCCGTCGCCGCTGCCGCGGCCGCCCCACTGGGTCACGTAGCCGCCGGCGCTGTCGAACTTCTGGACGCGGTAGTTATCGGTGTCGGCGACGTAGACGTTGCCCGCCCCGTCCACCGCCACGCCGCGGGGGGCGTTGAATTTGCCGTCGCCGTTGCCCTGGCTGCCCCACTGGGTCACGTAGCCGCCGTCGCCGGTGAACTTCTGGATGCGGTTGTTGCCGGTGTCGGCGACGTAGACGTTGCCCGTCCTGTCCACCACCACGCCGGTGGGGGACCGGAACTTGCTGTCGCCGTTGCCCTGGCTGCCCCACTGGGTCACGTAGCCGCCGGCGCTGGTGAACTTCTGGATGCGGTTGTTGCCGGTGTCGGCGACGTAGACGTTGCCCGCCCCGTCCACCGCCACGCCGCGGGGGGACTCGAACTGGATGTTGCCGCTGCCGCGGCTGCCCCACTGGGTCACGTAGACGCCGGCGTTATCGAACTTCTGGATACGGTGGTTGTTGGTGTCGGCGACGTAGACGTTGCCCGCCCCGTCCACCGCCACGCTGGTGGGATTGTTGAACTGGCTGTTGTCGCCCCACTTGGCCAGGAACTGGGGCGCGGCCGCGTCGAACGTGAACGGGAAGCCCGTCCCGCCGGCGGGGTTGGTGGCCTTGGCGATGGTTAGCCTGTGGCACTCGCTGCTGGCGGCGTACTTCAGGTCGCCCTCGTTAGTGTCGTAGTAGCTGATGCGCGGGTTGCCGCAGGCGTCCAGGGCCAGCGAGGTATATAAGCCGACGTCCCCATCCGTGTCAACGTTCTCGAAGGCCCAGCTCGACCCGTTCCAGGCGGCATACTTCAGGTTGCCGTTGGTGCTGTCGTAGTAGCTGATGCGCGGGTTGCCGGCGGCGTTCACGGCCAGACTGGCGTACCAGCCGACGTCCCCATCCGTGTCAACCTCCTCGATGGCCCAGTCCGCCCCGTCCCAGGTGGCGTACTCCAGATCGTCGGCCTCCCAATCGTAGTAGCTGATGTGCGGCCTGCCGTCGGCGTCCAGGGCCAACGAAATGAACCAGCCCACATCCCCGTCCGTGGCGACAGACTCGATGTCCCAGTCCGACCCGTTCTTGGTGGCGTACATCACATCATTGAGGGTCGCATCGCCGATGCGGTAGTAGGCGATGTGCGGCGCGCCGCGTGAGTCCAGGGCCAGCGGCGATTCAAAGTCCGTTGGATAGCCGGCGTCGATGGTCTCGATGACCCAGTTCGTCCCGTCCCAGACGGCGTACTTGAGCTTGTGGTTGTCGCGGTCATGATAGCTGATGTGCGGGTTGCCGTCGCTGTCCAGTTCAAGGGAGGTGTAAAGGCCCGTACCCGTCTTATCCGTTCCGTCGTCGAGAGTCTGGAGTTCCCATTCCGCTCCGTTCCAGGCGGCGTACTTCAGAGCGCCGTGGGTCCAGTCGTAGTAGCTGATGCGCGGCCAGCCGTCGTCATTCAGGGCCAGTGAGGTGTATTCGCCCACGTCCGCGGTGGTGTCGACGATCTGGACATCCCAACCCGTTCCATTCCAGGCGGCGTACTTCAGTTTGCTGCTGGTATAGTCGAAGTAGCTGATATGCGGGTTGCCGGCGGCATCCAGGGCCAACGAGGTGTCGAGGCCTACGCGCCCGCTAAAGTCAACGGTTTCGATCCGCCAGGCCAGGGCCGCCGCCGGGCGCTGCCCGGTGACCAGCACCAACAGGGCCAGTAGCGCGACGACCGCCACACGGCCGAACCGGCGCGTGGCGCCGGGCGACAGGGACGGATGAGCGGCAGCGAATGAACGCTGGATGCGAGCCGGTAAGGTTCTCATTGGTTGTTGCTCCCACGGCCGATCTGGCGATCGGCGGCAATTAGGCCCAATACGAAGGGCCATCCACACTCAAATTACAGAGGAAAGTTCAATATGCTCGCCCCTCCTGCAATAGTACAAAATTACCAGGAAACTGTCAATGAGCTATTAAGACATCCCACGCCAAGATCGCCAAGGAGGCAAAGGACGCAAAAAAGACGCTTCTTGGCGTTCTTAGCTTCCTTCGCGGCCTTTGCGTGCGGTCTTCTTCCTGACTAATCGCCCTGGCCCCTGTCGGCGTGCATGAAGACCGTTTCCGGACTACAATCCGCGCATCACAAAAGGGGTTATCTCCCATGACACACCGCCAACCCTGGCACACCCTCTCCGCCGACCTCGTCGCCGTGGCGATGGGGCGCAAACCCGCCGATCTGGTTATCTGCAACGGCCGCTGGGTCAACGTCCACAGCGGCGAAATCCTGCCCGGCACCGACGTCGCCGTCTACGGCGGCCGCATTGCCTACGTCGGCCCCAACGCCGGCCCGTGTATCGGCCCCAGTACGCGCATCATCGAGGCCAAGCAGCGCTACCTCGTGCCCGGCCTGTGCGACGCCCACATGCACGTCGAGAGCGGCATGGTCACCGTGACCGAATTCGCCCGCGCGGTCATCCCCCACGGCACGACGAGTATGTTCATCGACCCGCACGAGATCGCCAACGTGCTCGGCCTACCCGGCGTGCGCCTGATGCACGACGAGGCGGCGACGCTGCCCATCAACGTCTACGTCGAGATGCCCAGTTGCGTGCCCAGCGCGCCGGGGCTGGAAACGCCCGGCGCGAGCATCGGCCCGGACGAGGTGGCCGAGGCGATGACCTGGCCGGGCGTCATCGGCCTGGGGGAGATGATGAACTTCCCCGGCGTGTTCAATGGCGACGCGAAGATGCACGCCGAGATGGCGGCGACGATGCGCGCCGGCAAGGTCATCGGCGGCCACTACGCCTCGCCCGACCTCGGCCGCGCCTTCCACGGCTACGTCGCCGGCGGCCCGGCCGACGACCACGAGGGCACGCGCCTGGAGGATGCCGTCGCCCGCGTGCGGCAGGGCATGAAGGCCATGCTGCGGCTCGGCTCGGCCTGGTATGACGTCGCCGCGCAGGTCAAGGCCATCACCGACCTGGGCCTCGACAGCCGCAACTTCATCCTCTGCACCGACGACTGCCACTCCGGCACGCTGGTGGGCGAGGGGCACATGGATCGCGTCGTCCGCCACGCCATTGCCCAGGGGCTGCGGCCGATCACCGCCATCCAGATGGCCACCCTCAACACAGCACTGCACTTCGGCGTCGAGAAAGACATTGGCAGCATCACCCCCGGCCGCTACGCCGACATCGTCATCACCAGCGACCTGGCCGCGCTGCCCATCGAGGTGGTGCTGGCCGGCGGGCAGGTCGTGGCCGAGAACGGTCGCATCGCCGTCGAGATTCCGCCCTATGACTACCCCGACTTCGCTGTCGGCACGGTGCGGCTGGGCCGGCGGCTGGCGGCCAGTGACTTTGATGTGATTGCGCCTGAACGCTGGGGAGCGGGGGAGCAGGGGAGCGGGGGAGAAAAGAGCGTTCCCAATGACGGTTCTTCATCGCCCCTGCCCCCCCGCTCCCCAGCTCCCCTGCCTTCTTGTCGGGTGCGGGTTATCGGCGTGGTGGAGAATCAGGCCCCGACGAGGGCGCTGGAGGCAGCGCTGCCGGTGGTGGATGGGCTGATCCAGCCGGACGGGGCGCAGGACATTTGCCGCGTGGCCCTGGTGGAGCGCCACCGGGCGACGGGGGGCGTGACCAATGGCTTCGTCAGCGGCTTTGGCTTCGACGCGCCCTGCGCCGTGGCCAGCACCGTCGCCCACGACAGCCACCACATGATCGTTGTGGGCACGGACACGGCCGACATGGCCCGCGCCGCCAACCGGCTGGGCGAGGTTGGCGGTGGGGTGGTGGTCTTCCGCGAGGGGCAGGAGATCGCCCTGGTGGAGCTGCCCATCGCCGGGCTGATGAGCCGCGAGCGGGCCGAAGTCGTGGCCGCCAAGGCCGAGCGCATGGTCGCGGCCTTCGCCGCCTGCGGCTGCACGCTCCACAACGCCTACATGCAACTCAGCCTGCTGGCGCTGGTGGTCATCCCGGAGTTGCGGATTTCGGATTTGGGGATTGTGGATGTGAGGACGTTTGAGGTGGTGCCGCTTGTAATTGAGTGATCGCCCAATGGCTCTTGTGATTTATCTGGTTTTCTCTTATCGTATGGGGTGCGGTGAGGAATGCGAATCCAGGCTATCGTAATGAAAAACATCCCGGACTTTGAGACGATAGATGAGGCGGTTTCATTTTGGGAGAACCACGATTCGGCCGACTTTTGGGACGAGAGCAACTATGACAGAACGAATTGAGATCGATCCGAACGTCATGTTGGGCAAGCCGGTGATTCGGGGCACACGATTGCCGGTAGAGCTGATCGTCCGCAAATTAAGTGAGGGCGCGACTGAGGCTGATATTCTGGATGCGTACCCTCGCCTCGTCATGGAGGACATTCGAGCGGCACTGGCCTATGCTGCCGATTTGTTAGCCCATGAAGTGATCATCCTTGAACAAACGTCATGACCGACAGCAGTGCTCTGCGGTTCATGGCCGACGAAAGCTGCGACTTTGCTGTCGTTCGCGCGTTACGTCGAGAGGGTTATGACGTCCTGGCAGTGTCGGAGTACACACAACGCTCGGACGATCAACTTCTGATTGAGCAGGCTGCGCGTGAGCAGCGCATCTTTCTTACCGAGGATAAGGACTTCGGCTGGCTTGTCTATGTGAGTCACGCCAGTTCAGCCGGAGTGATCCTGCTTCGCTACCCGGCGAACGCCCGCAGCAGCATGGCTGGAGCGGTGGTTCAGGTTGCTCACGAGCAAGGTGAAGCGCTTTTCGGTCGTTTTGTCGTCATGCAGCCCGGTCAGGTGCGAATGGGAAGAAGACCATAAAGTCAGCCTCCTGGGAATAGGGGGCAACGAGCGATCTGGACTGGGCCTTCACGTGCCGACCGTGCCTGGCCACATTGAGGACATATCATGCAAGCCACGCCGAGCATCGAGCAGTTAATCTCATTGGAGGGCAAGCGCGCCCTCATCACCGGCGCGGCCGGCGGCATCGGTCGGGCCATCGCCTGGCGCTACGCCGAGGCCGGCGCGGAACTCCAGCTCGTCGACGTCGACGCTGCTACCCTGCGAGCGACGGCGGCCGAACTGGAAGCGACCGGCTATCGCGTCACGTCCTACGTCATCGATCTGTCGCGCAAGGAGCAGATCGATACCCTGTGGGCGCAACTGGCGGGCTGCGAGCCGGATATTCTGGTCAACAACGCCGGCGTCTATCCCTTCCGTGAGTTCGCCGGCGCCGACGAGGCATTTTGCCGTCAGGTCATGGAGATCAATTACTTTTCCGTGTCGTGGATGTGTCAGCAGATGATTTGCCGGCGGCACAAGCGCGGCGGAGTGATCATCAACCTGGGGTCGATTGAAGCCGTGCTGCCTTTCAAGGAAGACCTGGCCCACTACAGCGTCAGCAAGGCCGGCGTCATTGCCCTGACGCGCGCCCTGGCCAAGGAGTACGCCCGGCACGGGTTCCGCGTCAACGCCATTCTGCCCGGCGGCATCCTGACGCCGGGCACAAAAGCGGCGGCGAAACAGGTGCTGCGCTTCCGGTTTGACCTGATCAAGACGGGCATCGAGTTCAGCCAACGGCTGCCGGTCGGCCGCGTTGGTCAGCCGGACGAAGTGGCGCGGCTGGCGTTGGTGCTGGCCAGCGACCTGGCGACCTACGTCCACGGCGTGGCTATCCCCGTAGACGGTGGCTTTCTGGCGGCCTAGGGCCGTAGCGCCGGCCGTGGCGTGGCCTTTAACGAAGACGGGTGGATGGAGGTAGAGCAATGGCAGCTAGGAAGCCAAGCAAAAAGGCAAAGGCAGAGGATGAGGAGATTGAGAGTCCGTTTCTTCCACCGGTGATCCTGGACCCGCGGGCGCTGGAGAAGACCATGTACGATCTCACCCGGATCATCAATCAACATGACTTCGACTCGGAAGAGGAACTGCACAACTTCCTGCAAACCCTAATGGTGCCGGGTCAACCAGTCGCGTCTCCCATAGCGCAGACGCCGTTGGAAGAAGCGCAGGAGATCATCTATGAGGCTTGGAACACGCGTTCCAAAACTCAACGGATTAAGCTGGCCAAGAAGGCGCTTTCGATCTCCGAGGATTGCGCCGATGCCTACGTGCTGTTGGCCGAAGAGTCGGCCAGGACGGTGGAACAAGCCCTTCACTTCTATGAGCAGGGGATGGCTGCCGGCGAACGGGCGCTTGGGCTGGAGGCGTTCGAGGAATACAAGGGCAATTTCTGGGCGGCGATCGAGACGAGGCCCTACATGCGTGCTAGAGAGGGACTTGCCTTGGCGTTATGGCGCTTGGGTGACCGAGATGCCGCTATCGACCATTTCGTGGCCATGCTCGACCTCAATCCTGGTGATAATCAGGGGGTGAGATACCATCTGCTCGAGCTGTTTCAAGAGACTGAAGAAGACGATTCTCTGCGAAAGCTTCTCAAGCGCTATAAGGACGATGCCAGCGCGCAATGGTTCTATACGCAGGCGCTTGTGACCTATCGGCAATATAAGGGTGGTATACGGGCCAATAAAAAGCTGAGCGCGGCCCTGGCGTATAATCCCTTTGTCCCCCAGTATCTATTGGGGCGCAAGCGTTTGCCAAAACAACATCCATCAACGATCTCCTTTGGCAACGAGGATGAAGCCGTCGATTACGTCGCTGACGCCTTGCCATTTTGGTACGACACACCCGGTGCGCTGGACTGGTTGAGGGATATGGTGGAGAGGAGCAAGACCAGGCAGACTGGGCAGACTGGGCTTGATTGAGGCGGGAGTGTCAGAACAAGACGTGATGTGACGCCTCTAGCCATACTGATAGCGCCCTTGGTGGCATGGCCAGGCAACTTAGCTCTGGAATCACCAATGGAGAAAGACCTGTGAGCACAGACAATCAAGCGCCGGTTGGCCTGCACCTGCGCGACGTCACCCCCACCGACCTACCTTTCTTCTTCGCGCACCAACTCGACCCCGACGCCAACTACATGGCCGCCTTCACGGCCAAGGACCCGGCCGACCACGCGGCCTTCATGGCCCACTGGCAGCGGATTCTGGCCGACCCCGACACGACAAACAGGACGATCGTCTACGATGGCGAGGTAGCCGGCAGCGTCGCTCGCTACACCGAGGCCGGCCGGCCGGAGGTAACCTACTGGCTGGGCCGGGCGTTCTGGGGGCGGGGCATCGCTACGGCGGCGCTGGCTGCGTTTTTGCAAGAGGTCGTCGAGCGGCCGATCTACGCCCGTGTGGCCGCCGACAATGCCGGTTCTCTGCGCGTGTTACAGAAGTGCGGCTTTGTGGTCATCGGCCGGGACAGGGGGTATGCCAACGCGCGGGGCGCGGAGATAGAGGAGTTGATCCTGCGACTGGACGGCAATCCACGGGAGACTGCTTGATGCCCACGATTGCCCATCGCCGCCTCCTGACCCAGCGCCTGGCCGGCTCGAAGTTCGGCGCGCCGGCCGAGGTCGTGGCCCATTTCGGCGCGGTGCAAGCCCAGGACTACCTGCCCGCCATGTGGGCGCTGGGCCTGCGCACTGAGGGGGCGACGGAGGCCGTCGTGGAGCAGGCCATCAACGACCGGCAGCTTGTCCGCACCTGGCCGCTGCGCAACACCGTCCACTTTGTCACCGCCGAGGATGTGCGCTGGATGTTGGCACTGTCGGCCCCACGGGCGCTGCGCGATAACGCCCGCAAGCGCGAACTGGGGCTGGACGAAGCCGTGTTCGCGCAGAGCCGCCGGGTGATCGCGCGCGAACTGCAAGACGGCCAACCGCGCCCGCGCCCTGAGCTGCGCCAGGCATTGGACGACGCCGGCATCGCCACCACCGGGCAGCGCGGCATCCACATCCTCGCCCGTCTGGCGCAGGAGGGCCTGATCTGCATTGGCCCGCGCCAGGGCAAGCAACAAACCTTTGTCCTTCTCGACGCCTGGCTGCCGCCGGCCAGGGAGCGGACGCGCGACGAAGCCCTGGCCGAACTGGCGCGGCGCTACTTCGCCAGCCACGGGCCGGCGACGCTCAAGGACTATACGTGGTGGTCGGGGCTGGCCGCGGCCGAGGCCCGCGCCGGGTTGGAGATGGCCAAACCCCACCTGGCGCAGGAGATCATCGGCGGCGAGACCGCCTGGTTCGACCCCGCCGCGCCGGCGGGCGAGATTCCGTCGCCGGCGGCCCACCTGCTGCCGTTTTTGGATGAGTATCTGGTGGCCTACAAGGAGCGATCGGCCGTGTTGCCCGCCGCCTACAACGCGCTGGTGGACTCCGGCGGCGTCATGTTCCACCAACCGATCCTGATGGATGGGCTTGTGGTTGGCATCTGGACGCGGACGTTGAAGAAACAGCAGGTCGTCATTGAAACGAAACTGTTCCGGCCGCTCAGCGGGGCGGAGCGAGGCGCGTTGGGCGCGGCGGCCGAGCGCTATGGCGCGTTCCTGGGGCTGCGGGCGGAGTTGGCGATGGCCTGAGCGACGGACAGGCAGCGCAACTTGACACGGGATAGCCTCGGGATTATGCTGTTTTTGAGATACGGCACAAGCGCCGCATGGCCGGCGCAATCAACATGACGGAGGGCGCAATGGCTACTTCATTGACCAATGCGGTTCCTAAGCGATTGGCCGTCTGGCTGGCGGCCCTGGTCGGCGCAGTCGTCTGCGTCCTGGCGCCCCTTCTCTTCGCACCGCAACAGGACGGCCTCTGGCCCTTGCCCGGCCTCTACTTGATGCAGATCGCCCTCGTTGGCGTGCTGGCGCTGGTGTTTGTGGCCGCCGGTTGGGGGCTGAAGGCGCATTGGCGCTGGCTGCCCTGGGCGGCGGCGGGCATTCTGCTGGCCTTCGTCATCCTGGGTGGCTTCAGCATCGGCCCGTTCCTGTCGCCGGCCTTCGTCGCCTTTGCGTTGGTCGGCATTCTGGTGGACTGGCCGGACGGTGGAGCGATGGCGCGGCATGCCGGCGTACTGTTGGTTGCGGCGGTGGCGCAGGCGGCGGTGATGCTGCTGGCGACGCTGATCGCCTGAGTGGCGCTGGGTGGGCCTGGTGCTGGCTGATTGCCGTTCTAGTAGATACGATCCACTTGACAGCGCTTGGGAGGAGGCGTTCTGCAACGAGCATTTCGGGTTTCCAGTCATGTCGGCGATCCATGTAAGAAATGGACCGGCTTTCCCTTTTCTGCAAGAAGGAAATGCTAACTGGGTTCCTGATTTGGTCGACGATGAACAACCGGCCCATTACTATGCGGGCCTTTTCTGCGCAGGGATTTTCTTTGGGGCAGATCACGCAGCAGCGGTTAACTGGCTGCGAGACGGGCCAATTAGCGACAACAACCCGCCGGACCTCCGTCTAGGTTACGTGGCAGGATTGCAGGGAGACCTACTTTGGGGACGCTTTCTTTCTATTTCTCAGGTATCAACCGCCGCACGATATGCGCTTGACGCCCGTTTAAACACCTGGAACGGGCCGACCAAGCTGTAGGATTATCTATTGTACTGGTACAACCCGTACAAAGGACGTTGAGCTAAGGGATGTACAACCACATGAAAGTTTATTGTCCCCAGCTTTTGGTGTTACTTGTCATGGTCGTCGCTTTTTCGAGCTGCGCTTCTCCAAAACCCACAGTATATCCCCCAGCACCGTTGCCGGATATTTTGGTTCCGGTACCGCAGCAGGCGAAAGTCAGATGTTTCAATGATCCTGCAATAGATGAGAGAGGAACCGTGAGGCTATGGAGTCTGCCTGGCAGAGGCCTTCCCGATTCTGATAGTGGCATAAGTGGACATAGAGGAAATACTCTTGGCGAAATAGAGTTTTGTGAGCCAATACAGATCACAGATTCCTATTGGGATCCTTACAATGCAGAGTACTGGGCAAAGATTGAAGTCAACGATCTTGTAGGGTGGTTACCTGTTGACCTTATCGCGGTTGAATAGGCTGCTTAGTACACTGACTCTCAAGATTTGAACCTGGCAGGCAAGCGGTATTTGCCGACGGTACAAGACGGCTGCTCTTTCCTATGCAACTGTCACCAACACCTTAACAACTAGCCAGCATCACCCACGCGCGACGGCGGCAGCCTAAACCGCTTGCTACCCCACGGGATGTGGGTCAACTCTTGACCCAGGCCGAGCCGGTCGAGCTGGTCACGCACGAACTGCCGCGCCCCGCCGCCGCCGGGCAAGTTCTGGACACCGACCTTGTAGGCCAGGGCGAAGATGGCGGCGGCGACCTGCTCATCCGAGGCAAAGCGGTCGGCCACGGCCTTGGTCAGCACGTGCCAGACAGCGACCAGCAGCGTCCACAGACTTGATGAACCGCATCAAGCCGGCCGGGGCAGCCGGTTCAGGCTAGAATGGATGTGTCGGAGGCGCTAGACCCACGAAACATGGACCTTCCGGAACTGGAAGGGGCAACTGTAGCTGGGGATGTAATCCATGAAGAAACTTGAGTTGTTGCGTTGGTCATTTAGGACACTGACTTATACTGTTGTTTGGGCCATAGTAATCGCAAGCATTTGTGCCTATGAACCCTTAGCGCTCTGTGCCGGGATAGTCACTCCATTTATAAGCGTGTTTTGGCTTTCTATAGCGTACCGCCCGGTAGATGGCGTCATGAACATGCAGAGCGACGTACTCTACTTGGGTACTTTACTTCTATTTGCCGCTCTAGTAGCGGGACTTGCACCTGTTATGTGCGCGTGGTTTGTAAAATACAGTAATGGAGTCTGTTATAGAGAATCCGGATCATGCCTGATCTTAATAATGCCAGGGTGTGTGATTGCCTTTAGTGTGTGGGTAATGTTTAGAGTGAAGCAATATAAGCAACGAAAGATTTGAGTCGATAGTTTAACTTGTGTGCTTAGTCTTCTTCCGTTGGGGTGGTTTGGTTCATGCCAACCGAAGGCCGTGGGCATGCCTAAGAAAGAAAGCCTTTTACTTCGGTCATCAATCCTTGGAGGAGTTGCCGGCGCCTTGCTCTTCCACCTGTCGTGCAACTTACTATTTTGGCTTTTTTCGTTTGGGTTATCGTTGGCAGAGGTGCTTAGGTTTGTTTTGGTAGAGACCGCGGGTCCAATCATATTGGGTGTATTTGTTGGTGTCCTGTGCAATCGATGCCGCATTAACAGCAGTTTCTGGGTGGCTATGATCACGATGTTTCTAGCCGTCTTGACTGCGTTTCTTGCTTCCGAGCATCTCGGCGTGCGAATGAGTACGGGGAATGTCGCAAGAAATATGATAGTTTATGAGATTACCGTATTAATCGCTGGCTTCATTGTGGCTTGGCTGCTTATAGGGCTGATTGTAACAGTGCGATGGATTGCCAAAAGATAACACAGGTCAAAGGGCACTCCTTATCATGATAGCCGGTCTGGCAGTTGCGGGGCTTATCGGAGTCCTTATGCTCCTGACCCTTCTCTGGATGAGCTTCAAAGAACGAAGGACAACCCCGGCTGCCTAATGCAGGCAAGCAAAAACTGGGCCAGACAGGTCTCGATACGCGCTTTCTATGCCTGGGCGAAGGCCACCGTGTCCAGGTCGGACTGCAAGCGGAACGCCTCCAACGGCTCAAGATGATAGCATGACATGCTATCGCTTTCAGGCAGCAGCGGTGGGTGTGGTACACTCTCGCTCGTGACAACGCCCCATACCGCTCTCATCGCCGCGGCCGAGGCCCAGTACGACGCCTACCACCTCGACGACCTGCCGCCCGCGCTGCAACGCAATAGCCTCGACTACTACTACCTCAGCGTCTACCCGTCGCTGGCGGAGATGCGCCCGCTGGCCGGGGGCGACGCGCCGCCCTATCCCGCCGCCGTCCACAACGCCTACATCCACGTCCCCTTCTGTTCCGGCGTGTGCGACTTTTGCAGCTACTATCTCGTCGCCATCAGCCCGCGGCGGCGCGCGGCCGTGGCCCGCTATCTGGAGCATGTCCGCGCCGAGTTTGACTTCCACGCCGGCCAGACGGCGCTGGATATCCGCTATCTCTACTTCGGTGGCGGCACGCCGAGCCTCATCCCGCCCGATGCGCTGGAGGACTTCCTGGGCTACCTGCGGGCGCGCGGCTACCTGAACCCGGCCGCGCTGGGCACGCTGGAGCTGCACCCGGAGTTCTTCGCCGACGAGGCCGCGGCGCTGCGCTTCCTGCGCGTGTTGCGGGCCTACGGCATCGGCCGGGTCAGCGTCGGCTACCAGGCCTCGGACGACGCCCTGCTGCGGGCGACGAAGCGGCGGCACACGGCCGGCTTCCTGCCCGCGGCGATGGCCCTGCTCCGGGCCGAGGGTTTTCTGGTTAACCTCGACCTGATGTACGGCCTCGTTGGCCAGAGCCACGCCGCCTGGGCGACGACGCTGGCCGATGCCGTCGCCGCCGCGCCGGACTCCATCAGCACCTACTTCCTGTTCGTTGACCGGGGCACGGGGCTATATGCGCGCGTGCAGCGCGGCGCGGTGCAGCTGCCGAGTCACCGGCACGCGCAGACACAACACCTGATGGCCCAGCTATGCCTGGCGGCGGCCGGCTACCACGAACTGCCCAACGACTTCTGGGCGCGCCCGGCGGCCGACCCGGCGACGTTCCGGCCGGAGCGGCTGCCGTCGCAGGCGGTGACGCTGCCCATCGGGCCGGGGGCCTACGGCTACTATAGCGGCGCGCAGGTGGGCAACGTCTTCGACCTGGCCGAGTACGAGCGGCGCATGGCCGCGGGTCAATCGCCGCTCTGGCGCGCCCATCGCCTCAGCCCTGACGAGGCGTTTGGCCGGGATGTGATGTTCTCTCTGAAGAACGATCCCTATATCGATTGTAGTCTGTTCCGCAGCGCCTATAATAGAAGCCCACTGGCGCGCTTCGCGGCGCGCTTCGAGCGGCTAGAGCGGCTAGGGCTGGTGGCCATCGATGGCGAGCGCATCCGCCTGACCGGCAAGGGGCGGCTATGCGTCGAGGAAATCGCCGCCCTGTTCCGCGCTCCGGGCATCGGCCCGGCGGCCGACGCGGCCGAGCCGCTGTTGCAGAAGCATCTCTTCGCGGCGACGTATCCGGTGGTGGATTGGTAACGTGGGGCGGGGCGGCAGGCCCCTGTCCGGGAGGTTGAACGAATGACCGAACACGCGCGCGTGCTCATCGCCAAGCCGGGACTGGATGGCCACGATCGCGGGGCCAAGGTGACCGCCCGTGCCCTGCGCGATGCCGGCATGGAGGTCATCTATACCGGCCTGCGCCAGACGCCGGAGATGGTCGTCGAGGCGGCGCTGCAAGAGGACGTGGACGCCATTGGCCTGAGCATCCTCTCCGGCGCGCACATGCCCCTGACGGGCCGCATCCTGGAACTGATGGCGGCCAACGAGATGGCCGACGTGCCTGTGCTGCTGGGCGGTATCATCCCCGACGAGGACGCGACCCGGCTGCGGGACATGGGCGTGGCCGCGGTCTTCGGGCCGGGGGCCAGCCTCGACGACGTCATCGCCGCCTTCCGCGCTGCCATCGCCGCCCGCCGGGGCAACGTCTAGGCTCATTGTCCGACTGATGCCCACTGCCTTGCGACGCCTCTTTAGCATCCAGCCGGGCGAAGAGCAGCTAACCCTGCTGCTCTTCGCCCAGATGTTTCTCATCGGCATCGGCAACAACTTCGTCGAAACGTCCGTCTTCCCGCTCTTCCTGAGCACCTTCAGCGCCGGCACGCTGCCCTACCTGTACATCATCAATGCCGTCGTTGTGGCCCTGCTGTCGGCCGCTTACCTGCGCCTGGGCCGGCGGCTGACGTTTACCCAGGGGTTGCGCGTGCTGTTGGGCTTTCTGGCGGCGCTGACGCTGGCCTACTGGCTGGCGCTGACGCTGGGTGGCGGCCGGCCGATCACCTTCGTCCTGCCCGTCCTCTTCCAGATCGCCGTGAATTTGGGCCAGGTCGCCTTCTGGACGATGGCCGGGCGGCTGCTGACGCTGCGCCAGTCGAAGCGCCTCTTCGGGCCGATTGGCGCGGGCCAGTGGGTGGCCATTGTCCTGACCGGCTTCCTCATTCCGGGCATCGTTCGGGCCATCGGCACGGTCAACCTGCTGCTGGTGGGCGCGTTTGGCTTCGCCGGGGCGCTGGCGTTGCTGGTCATTATCACCGGCCGCTACCGGGCGGCGCTGGACACGGTCGAGGAACCCGGCGTCGTCGCCCGTCAGGAGTCGCCGGGCGCGTTCCTGCGCAATCCCTACATCCTGTTGATGTTCGGCCTGACAATTGCCTCGTGGCTGTCGTTCTTCTTCGTCGATAACATCTTCTTCAACCGCATCAGCGCGCGCTTCCCCGATCCGGCCGATCTGTCGGCCTTCATGGGCCTCTACCTGGCCGCGCTGGGCATCTTCACCCTGTTCAACAACACCTTCCTGGCCGGGCTGATCATCAACCGGCTGGGCGTGCGCGTGGGGCTATACGTGCTGCCGGGGCTGTTGTTCGTCGTCACGCTGGTCTTCAGCGTCGTCGGCGTCGGCTGGGGGCTGGTGCCGCTGCTCTTCTGGCTGGCCACGCTCAACCGTGTCCTTGACCTGGGCTTCATGTTCTCGGTCGATCAGACGGCGCAGGCCATCCTCTACCAGCCGTTGCCCGCCGCCGAACGGTCGCGCGTCCAGACCATCGACAATGGCATCGTACGCATGGTCGCCGTGGGGCTGGCCGGCGTGTCGCTGCTGCTGCTCAACCGCATGCCGCAATTCACCGTCGTTCACGTGGCCATGGTGCTGCTGGTCATCATCATCGCCTGGCTGGCGGTGGCCTTCCTGACGACGCGCGCCTATCCGCAGGCGCTCATGGCCGCGCTGTCGCGACGGCGGCTAACCGGCGTGGAGCTAAGCCTGGGCGACAGCGACAGCATCGCCGTGCTGACCGAGGCGCTGCGCAGTCCCCGGCCCGGCTCGGCCCTCTATGCGCTGGGTTTGCTGGCCCAGCACCGGCCGGAGGCGCTGGCCGAGGCCGCGCCCGACCTGCTGCGCCATCCCGAA
>JAIBAS010000173.1 GCA_019695075.1 Promineifilum sp.
ACGACATCTTCGTTCGCAAGCTGAGCCAGAACCAGACCAACCTGGCCAGCGGCCACGCCTTCGCCTTCACGGAGCCGAACAACCACAACGACTGCCCGGCGCTGTCGCTCGACGGCCGCTACGTCGCCTACTGCTCCTCCGCCAACAATCTCGTCCCCAGCGACGACAACAATGGGCGCGACATCTTCGTCACCGACCGGCAGACGGGGGCGACGACGCTGGTCAGCGCGGCGTACTGGGGCGGGTTCACCTGGGGCGCTAACAGCTATGACAAGGTCAGCCTGTCCGACAACGGCCGCTACGTGGCCTTCAGTGGTAACGGCTCCTACTTCATCGAGGACGACAATAACGGCCTGAACGACATCTTCGTCCGCGACCGGCAGACGAACACCACCGAGCGCGTCTCCGTCGACAGCGGCGGCGGCGAGGCCAACAACGAGTCATATGGCCCGTCGCTGTCGGCCGACGGCAATCTGGTCGCCTTCTATTCCTACGCCAGCAATCTGGTTCCCGGCGACAGCAACGGCTACATCGACGTCTTCGTCCACAACCGGGCCACGGGCGCGACCAGCCGCGTCTCGGTTTCTTCGGCCGGCGCGCAAGGCAACTCCGATTCCTTCAACGCCGACATCGCCGCCGGCGGGCGCTTTGTCGCCTTCGAATCCTATGCCGACAACCTCGTCGCCGGCGACAACAACGGCCGGGGCGACATCTTCGTCCGCGACCTGCAAACGGGGCAGACGGAGCTGATCAGCCACGCCTATGACGGCTCAGGCAGTGATAGCGATTCGTACGCGCCGGTCATCTCCAGCGACGGCCGCTACGTGGCCTTCACCTCGTACGCCGCCAACATCGTGCCCGACGATGACAATGGGTGGATGAGCGACATCTTCCTCTATGACCGCCAGACGGGCCAGATGGCCCTCATCTCGCGCAACGCCGGCGGCAGCGCCAACGGGGAAAGTTTCTCGCCGACAATCTCCCACGACGGCCGCTACGTCGGCTTCGAGTCCTATGCCGACAACCTGGTTCAAGGCGACCAAAACGGGTACAAGGACATCTACGTCTACGACCGCGTGGCCGACGCCATCGGCCGGGCCTCGGTCAACGCCGCCGGGCAGGGCGGCGACCGGTGGAGCCATAGCGCGGCGCTGAGCGGCGACGGCCAGAAGATCGCCTTCGTCTCCGGCGCGACCAACCTCATCGCCAACGACACCTACGGCTTCGATGACGTCTTCGTCACCGACAGGCCAACCGGCAGCACCCCTCCCGACCCGCACGACGTCTACTTCATCAGTCCCAGCGGCACGGGCAACGTCGGCGGCATCGCCTTCACCGGGGCCGACATTCTCCGCTACACGCGGTCGAGCAATAGCTGGCAGATGGTCTACGACGGCTCTGACCACGGCACGCTCAAGAACATAGCGGCCTTCGACGTCTTGGCCTACACCAATGGCAGTTGGTTGCTGGTCTTCAGCGCCAATCAGGTCATCCCCGGCCTGGGCACAGCCACACCGCGCGACATCGTGCGGTTTGCGCCGGACAACCACCTCGTCTACCCTCTCGGCCCCGGCACCTACTCGTGGTACCTGCGCGGGGTCGACATCGGGCTAACAACGGCATCCGAGAACATCGACGCCCTGAACGTCACGTGGGATGGCATCGTCTACCTCAGCACAACCGGCGCGGCCGTTGTAGGTCCGGGCAACAGCATCAAGGCCCAGGACGAGGACGTGCTGATTTGTATCCTCAACAACAACACGTGCAACTGGCAGCCGACGTTGTTCCTCGACGGCTCCACTATTCCCGGGTTGGCAGCTGAGGATGTCAGCGGCGTGAGCTATGGGCCAATCACGAACCGCTACTATGTGACCATTACTGGGGCGTTTAACATCGGCGGCGTGGCCGGAAACGGCAAGAGCATCTTGCGGCTGATTCCTGGCGCCACTGGGTGGACGGTCAGTCAGGTTGAGTGGCTTTCACCTGGCGCGCAGTTCCCGTCGAACCTCGATGGGCTATCGATGAACCCATACCCGTAAGCGTGCCTCGACCCTGAACCACCTAGGTTAGGGGCATAACAAACTGGGGACACCGAATGGGCAACACTCGGTGTCCCCAGCGTTTTGTCGGTATTGGTCCGGCGCTATCAGTCCACTACACCGCACTAGCCCGCCCAATCACCCGCTCCAGCGCATCCAACCCCCGCTCCACCACCTCCATCTCCGGGCCGAAGCTGACGCGGCAGTAGTTGCGGTAGCGGGCGTAGGTGCGGCGCTTCTCCGGGTTGACGTCGAAGAAGACGCCGGGCACGGTGATGACCTTCTCCGCCAGCCCGGCCTCGAAGAACTGCATGCCGTCGTTGAGCGGCGGCGGCAGTTGCGACAGGTTGGCCCAAACGTAGAACGTGCCCGCCGGCTCCACCTCCACCAGCACGCCCATCTTGTAGAGCCGGTCGAGGGTGTAGTCGCGCTTGGCGCGGAAGGCGGCCTGGATGGCCCGCGTCTCCTGGATGACGCACTCCGGCTCCAGCAGCCCCAACACCTCGGCCTGGAAGGGGTTGTTGGCCCCGCCGTCGAGGAAGGAGCCGGCGCTGGCGATGGCGTCGATGACTTCCTGCGGGCCGAGCGTCCAACTGATGCGCCAGCCGGGGTAGCGCCAGTTCTTG
>JAIBAS010000123.1 GCA_019695075.1 Promineifilum sp.
GGAAGGCAGCCGTATGGCGCGGGCCGCCGTCGCCGCTGGGGCAGCGTTGCAGCGCGTGGGCTACTGCCTCGCCTCGGCCGGCTTCGTCCACTTGCGGCTGCCCGGCCTCCAGCAACGCCAGCAGGCCGCTGTCCGGCTCGTCGGCCGGGCCATAGACGACAGCATCGCGCAGACCGGCAGTGGTCAGCGGCGCGCCGTCCGGGAAGGCCGCCGGGTCCGCGGCATAGAGAGCCACGGCGTCGGGGCCATTCTGGAGCGCCGCGTCGGCCAACGGGTAGTCCACCTCCGCCAGCGACCCACTACCGAGGACAAAGTAGCCCGCGGCGTCGGTCTGCTGCCCGGTCAGGTCGATGGCCTCATAGGTAGTGTCGTTGCCCCCATTCCAGAGGACGACAACCAGGCCACTGAGGTCGGTATGGCCGCGTCCGCCGTCGTAGAGTTCGACGAACTCGGCCGTATCCTGGCCGGGCGTGTCGCTGTCCACTTCGTTGATGAGGATACCATCCACAGCCGCCGGGGCGACGTGGAAGCGCCAGGTATAGTCGGCCGCCAGCCCATCGGGCGGATCGTCGCTGTCGGCGTCGCGGACGGCGGCGGCACGGATCGTGATCGTGCAAGCCTCACCAGCGGTGAAGGGCAGCACCGGCGTCAGCGTGTAGGTCACCGGCCCGCCTTCGGTGGCCGCGGCATGGTTCCCACTGGCAGCGCAGGCAATGGCGAACCAGTTGCTATCGAGGGCCGCTGCTTCGCTGAACTGGACCTGTAGTCGGGCCGACGCGGCCACGTGCTCGGCCCCATCGACGGGCGAGACGGCGACGATGGCCGGCGCGGCATCGGCGGGGCAGCTGTTGGGCGCGCCGGGCGTGGGCGGATTCTGGCGATAAGTCGCCGTTTGGCGCAAGCCGCCGGAGGCGTTGGGGCAGCGTCCGCTCGAATCGGTCTCGGCCGCGGCGCGGGCGTTCTCATCGACCTGCTCCTGGCCCGCGATCAGCAGCGCCAGCAGGCCATTGTCCGTGGGGTCGGACGTGCCGTAGACGACGGCGTCGCGCGAGCCGGTCGTGGTCAGCGCCGTGCCATTGGGGAAGTCGCCGGCATCGCCTTCGTATAGCGAAACAGCGTCAGGGCCATTCTGGATGGCCGATGCCGGCAACGTCACCGCCCCCGCCAGCGCCGCGCTGCCCACGACCGCGTAGCCGTCGCCATTCGTTCGCGCGCCGTCCAGATCGACAGCCAAGTAAACGCGGTCGTCCTTGCCGTTGAAGAATACCAGCACCAGGCCGGAGAGGTCAGTTTCGCCCGCGCCGCCGTCGTAGAGTTCGACGAACTCGGCCGTGTCGTTGCCGGACGTATCGCTGTCGAGTTCGTTGATGAGGATGCCGCCGACCGGGGCAGGAGCAGTGCGGAAATGCCAGACGTAGTCGGCGGCCGGCGTGTCCGGTGGATCGTCGCTATCGGCGTCGTGGATAGCTGCCGCGCGCAGGTTGACGGCGCATCGTTCATTGGCGTTGAAGGGCTGGGCCGGCGTCAGCGTGAAGACCGTCGGGCCGCCGGCTGTCGTGGCCGCGTGACTGCCACTGGCGTCGCAGACAATGCCGAACCAGTTGTCGTCCAGCGTCATTGCCTCGCTGAACTGTACTTCCAACGTCGCCTGGGCGCTCACATGGTCAGATCCATCAGCGGGCGAGACGGTCACGACGGCCGGCGGCGCGTCGACGTGACAGTCGTTGGGCGCGCCGGGTGTGGGCGGGTTCGGGCGATAGCCGGCCGTCTGGCGCAGGCCGCCGGAGGCGTTGGGGCAGCGTCCGCTCGAATCGGTCTCGGCCAGGGCGCGGGCGTTCTCATCGACCTGGGTTTGGCCGGCGACCAGCAGTAACAAGAGGCCTGTGTCGGTCGGGTCGGACGTGCCGTAGACGAGCGCGTCGCGCAGGCCGGTCGTCGTCAACGCTGTGCCACTGGGGAAGTCGTCGGCATCGCCCTCGTATAGCGAAACGGCGTCCGGGCCATTCTGGATGACCGACGCCGGCAACGTCACCGCCCCCGCCAGCGCGGCGCTGCCGATGATCGCGTAGCCGTCATCGTCCGTCGCCACGCCAGCCAGATCAACGGCGTAGTAGCTGCGGTCATCGCTGCCATTGTAGAAGACCAGCACCAGCCCGGACAGATCGGTCTCACCCGCGCCGCCGTCGTAGAGTTCTACGAACTCGGCCGTGTCGCTGCCGGGTGTGTCGCTGTCCAGTTCGTTGATGAGGACGAAGTCGGCTACGGGGGCGACGGTGGCGAACGACCAGCTGTAATCGGCTGCGAGGGTGTCGGGCGGGTCGTCGCTGTCGGCGTCGTGGACGAGCGCGGCGGTGATGGCGACGCGGCATGTCGCCGCGTGGGGCAGTGGGGTTGTCGGTGTGGCGGTGTAGGTTGTGGCGTCGGCCGAGGCAATCGTTATCGCATAGTCAGTGGAGTTGCAGCGCAGACGCAGCCAGCCGGCCGCCGGCGTCATCGGCTCAGTGAAAATCACCGTGAGGGCCGTGTTGACAGCAACGCCCGTAGCCGCATCGCCCGGAAGAACGTCAGCGACGCCGGGCGCGGCGTCCACCGCGCAGTTGCTGGGCGCGCCGGGCGAAGATGGGCCGGCGCGCAGGGCGGCCGTACGTCGTTGCCCGCCCAC
>JAIBAS010000352.1 GCA_019695075.1 Promineifilum sp.
GGCCGCGCCGCGCCTGCGGCCCGTCGAGGACGACCTGCGCGGCTTCCTGGCCTTGCCCGCGCCGGCGTGGGCGGCGCGCGCGCCCGAACTGGCCGCCGCCGCCGCGCCGCTGGCGCTCGTCAACGGCATCGGCCCGGGGCGCGCCGCGGCCTTGCGCCGGCTGGCGGTGGCCGCGCTGCCGGCGCTGGCCGCGGCCGACCCGCAGGCCATCGCGTCAGCCCTCAACGGCGTCTCCCCGGCGATGGCCGGCGGCTTCGTCGCCGAGGCGCGGACGCTGCTGGCCAACCCGGCCGGGCTGCCCGCGCCGCTGGTGTCGTGCATCATGCCCACGACCAACCACCGCGACCGGGTAGCCCAGGCCATCGCCCTGTTCCGGCGGCAGACCTACCTGCAGCGCGAACTGATCATCATCGACGACGGCGAGGATTCGGTCGCCGACCTCATCCCCGACGAGGCCGCCCTGCGCGCGGAGGGCGCGGCCATTCGTTACGTGCGCCTCGACGGCCGCCGCACCCTCGGCCAGAAGCGCAACTTCGGCGGCGAGGCGGCTCAGGGGCCGATCATCGCCCACTGGGACGACACGACGTGGTACGCTCCCTGGCGGCTGAGCTACCAGTTGGGCGCGCTGGTGCAGCGCGCGGCGGACGGCTGCGGCCTGGATAGCCTGCTCCAGTATGATCCGGCCGCCGGCGCGGTCTGGCTGTCCGCTCGGCCGCCCGGCCCGGAGCCGGGGTTGTTCGGCAACACGCTCTGCTATCGCCGCGCGTTGTGGCTGGCGCGGCCGTTAGACGAGAGCGACGATAGCGACAGTGACGCCGCCTTCCTCCGCGACCGGCCCGAGGCCCGCCTGATCGCCCTGCAAGCCAGCGACTGGTTGGTAGACATCCTGCTGCTCACCGAGGAACGCCGCCCGGCCGAGGGCGTGCGGCGGCAGCCCTATCCCGCGGGCGAGGCGCGCCGGCTGCTGGGCGACGATGGCGCGGTCTACGAGCAGCTGGCCGGGCGCGCGCCCGCGCCGGTCGGCTAACGGGCGCGGCTGGCGTCCATGTGGAGGTCACTACGGAACCAATACTGACCGCGGCGACGGCCATCCTGCAACCGGTTGCCCTGCTGGCGCTGAGCCTGCTGGCGATTGTGGCCATCTGGGCGCTGGCGCAGCGCATTCGCCTGGCGCGCGCCAGGCGGCGGCCGGCGGCGACGACGCAACTGGCCGACGCCGCCATCGATTACGTCGAGCACCTCGACGAGCGCGGCGAACTGGTCGTGCCCGACGGCGCGTCGAAGAGCGCCGTCAAGCTGGCCCTGGCCACCGCCTGGGCGCAGACCGAACTGGCGCGGCTGGGCATTCGCCTGGGCGACGACGAGGCCACGGCCTGGCTGCGGGCGCGTCTGCACCGGCGCAGCGCCGAACTGAGGCCTGTGGCGGCCATGACCGCGGCGGCGCGCGAGGCGGTCGATCGCGTCGAACGGCTGCTGATGAGCGATTCGACCGCCCGGCTGGACCATAGCGAGCGCACCCTGTTCTACGCCCGGCTGGCGGCCGACTGGTTTGTCGTCCGCTTGGCCGAGCAGGGGGCGACCGTCGGCCGGGAAGAAGGGCAAGTCTGGGTGCAGGCCGAACTGCTGCGCCGTCTCAATGCCCGCGCCGACGACATGGCCGGCCGCAACGACCTCGACTCGCTGGTGCTGGAAGCCAACACCTTCCTCGATACACTGCGGGCCAACAACCGTCTGCCGGCCGGCAGCGACGCCGCCCGCGACCTGGCCGTCGCCTGGGTGCTGACCGAGGTGGCCAAGCGCGGCCTGGCCTACACGCCGCGCGAGATCGTCGCCGCTGTGCGCCGGGTCGTGCATTAGGTCGGGGCCAATGCGTATTCTCTACTCAGGCAGCGGCTCTTATGCTACTCTCTGGGCAACAGTGCCCGGAGAAACATATGGCAGCCGCAACGGCCATCCCCACCTCCCTCTTCGCCCGCCCCTTCCAGTCCGAGGCCGACTATGAGGCCATGCGCCGCCTCGTGGTCGAGGGCCTGGCCCTGACCGGTCTGCCCGTCTACGCCACCATCGGCAACCTCGACTGGTGGCGCGCGGCCGAGGACGACCCGCGCGGCGTCTACAACGTCCGGCTGTGGTTCGCCGGCCCGGAGCGGCTGGTCGCCTTCGCCTGGCCGGTCGATGATCAGGTCGATATCGTCGTCCACCCCGATTTCCCCGCTCTGCACGCGGCGGCGCTGGCCTGGGCCGAGGAGTACTTCCGGCCCGCGCCCGCCTTCCGCGCCTGGGCCTTCACCGGCGATGCCGCGCGCATCGCCGCCCTGACCGAGCGCGGCTACCGGCGCACGGATAAGGGGCTGGTCGCCTATGGGCAGGCAACGGCCGGGGCCGCCGCGCCGTCGTTGCCGCCCGGCTACACTATCCGCCCGGTGCGCGGCCCAGAGGAGAGCGAGGCGCGCGTCGCCGTCCAGCGCGCTGCCTTCGAGTCGGAGTGGATGACCATTGAGCGCTATGCCCGGGTGCGCGCGTCGCCGACCTACCGGCCGGAACTCGATCTCGTCATCGAGACCCCCGACGGCGATGTGGCCGGCTTCGCCCTGTTATGGCTCGACGCGGCCAACCGGCTGGGCGTCTTCGAACCGTTGGGCGTGGCCGCAGCCTACCAGCGGCGCGGGCTGGGGCGGGCGCTGATGCTGGCCGGGCTGCGCTGCCTGGGCGACCGCGGCGCTGATTACGCCCTCGTCGAGACTGGCCGCGACTACGAAGCGTGCGGCCTCTACGAGGCCACCGGCTTCACGCTGCTGGACACCAATTTCGCCTGGGTTTCACCCAACAGCTAGGAGGCGACTGAGGCATGAGCGACGACCTTGACCGCTGGCTGTCGCCCCAGACGCGGGAGGCCATCGAGCAACGTTACTACGCCGAGATCAACAGGCGCGCCCGCCTGGAGACGCTCAGCCACGACCCCAGCTTTCTGGCCGCGCTGCGCACCGGCGAGCCGCACGTTGGCCTTTTCTCTGACCACGGCATCGTCCACGCGCGCGACGTGGCCCAGCAGATCGTGACCGTCCTCGAACGGGCGCACGGGCTGCTGATCCCCCGGCGGCCGGCGTGGCGCTTCGCGTCGATGTTGGGCTATGGCGTCCTGCTGGCCTACCTGCACGACATCGGCATGATCGACTTCTCCGCCTTCGGCCGGGCCATGCACCCCGAATACGCCGCGCAGGCCGTTCTGAGCGCCGAGATGGACGACCTCGTCGCCGCCCTATGGCACGAGAACAGCGGCAATCTGGCCTGGCGGCTGACGCAGTTGGCGCAGGTGGGCGCGCTGGCAGAAGAGCCGCAGATGGTGCTGCGCGAACTGCTGGCTCTGACCATCGGCCACAGCAAGAGCAAGATCCCCATCGAGCTGCTCAACGACCGTCCCGCTCTGCGCCATCGCCTGCTGGCTGTGGCCGGCGCCGACCTGCGCGTCCTATACTACCAGCAACGCGCCGACTGGGCGCGGCAGCGGCTCTACGCGGCCCGGCAGGCGGGCGACGAGGTCGCGGCCGAGCGCTGGAGCACGGCCCTGGCCGCGGCCGAGCGCGAGGAGTTAGCCGCCCACGCCGCGCCGGAACGCAGCCGACAGCCACTCAGCGACGACGCGTTTGCCTGGCTGGTATCGGCGCATCCGGACGTGCGCGCCCTGGCCGAGGACGCCATCGATACCGTTCGCGCCCTGCGCGCGGCCGACTCGCTACGCCAGCGCGGCCTGGTGTTGAAGTCATCCGGCGGCTACGAGATGTTCATCAGTCGCGTGAGCGGCCGGGCCGTCTACTCACTGCAGGCCAACGACGGGCGGCTCTATCTGCTCGAAGTACCCGACCCCCTCAGCGCCGGGGAGGCCATCCTGGCCGGCAGCGAACTGGATGGCAACGGCGACTTGCGCATCGCCTTCCACCGCGGCGCGTTCGACACGCCCGCAGCCACCGACTACGCCGTCGCCGTCACCGCCGGCATTGTGGACGACATCATCCAGGACACCGTCATCAGCTTCCAGCGCGCGCCGGGCGAACCGGCCGAGGGGCTGAAGCCGGCGGCCGAGATGCGCATCCTGCTGGAAGAGACGGATGACTCGGCCGGCTTCGTCGCCCGTGTCCGCCAGCGCCTCATCGCCGACGCGCCGGGGCTGCGCGAGCGGGTGCGGTTGGCCCCGTCGCTACGCGAGGTGTCGGAGCGGGAGCGCGCGCTCTACCTGGCCGGCACGCCTATCACCTGGGATCGGCCCACCCGGCAGCAATTCCTGGATCGTCTGGCGCTCAGCGGCCAGCGCTGCGAAGGCATCGACGTGGAGCAGGCCTTCGCCGACGTGCGCCTGGTGCGGTTGCGGCCGGGCGAAGTGGTCATCGATGCCGGCGCGCCGGCGGCGTTCGTCTACATCCCCCTGGGCGAGGGGCTGCGCATTGTCCCGTTGGGCGGCTACGACACCATCGCCGCCCGCGCCTGGTCGCCCCTGGGCACCACCGGCGTCATTCACGGCGCGGCCCGCAACGCCACCGTCATCGCCGACGTGGTACTTGAGATGGTCATGATTCCTAAGGGCGTCTACATGCGCGAGTGGTATCGTACCCACTCGCCAGAAGATTTTCTCCTGCTGCTGGAGGATATGGATGGGTAGCGCCTGTTGGCGCGCTAGCCGTTGACCTGCGGCCCGCGGCTGAGTACTATATAGGCCACTTCTCGGCCGCAAGGCGGCGCGGGCAACACCACGGGAGGCGGTTAACATGGAAATCACCAGTTGGCGCGAGACCGGCCAGACGCCGGTCACGATCTTGCAGTTGAAAGGCGATCTCGTCGCCGAAGACCCACTGGGGACGCGCGTGAACGCGGCCTTCGCCGACGGCGCGCGCCACATCGTCTTGGACCTGAGCGACGTGCCCTACATCAGCAGCGCCGGCCTGCGGGCCATCCACTCGGCCTATATGCTCCTGCGTAGCGCCGACCCGGCCGACGCCGCCGCGGCGACGCAGGGCATCGCCACGGGCGCCTACAAGTCGCCCCACCTCAAACTCGTCCGGCCGTCGAAGAACGCCATGCGGGCGCTCTCGACAACCGGCTACGACATGTTCCTCGAAATCCACGACACCATCTCTAACGCCGTCCGGTCTTTCTCATGAAATCCCTGACCCTGCGCCACACGACGGCTGAGGTGCGCGACCTCAACGACTTTCGCGACTTCCTGGAGAAAGCGATCCTGTCGCTGGGTGGCAGCGACGACGACGCCGGCGACATGGTGTTGGCCGTCAATGAAGCCGTGACCAACAGCCTTCTCCACGGCTACGGCGGCCGGCCCGGCCCCATCGGCCTGTGCGTCGAGGCCGACGATGGCGAGTTGCGCGTCATCCTCTACGACGTGGCCGCGCCGTTTGACCCCACCCAGGCGCCACCGCCGGATATCAATCTGCCGCTGGAGGATCGGCCGTTGGGTGGTCTGGGCATCCACATGATGCGCCAGTTGACCGACGCGCTCATCTATCACCGCTCGACCGAGGGCAACGAGTTGACCTTTGTCAAACGCGCCGCTCTCGTCCAGCCGGGAGGCGACTAACCCCGTGACGACCGCCACCGCGGCCAGCGCGCCGCTGCTGCCGCCGCTCCTGTCGCCGGCCGAGCTGGCGCGCTGGGCGACGGAGGGCGAGCGCGTCACCGTGCCGAGCGGCGAGGCCGTCATCCGCGAGGGCGAGACCGGCGACGCCATGTTCATCCTCCTGGAAGGCGAGCTGGCCGTCACCATCCGGGGCAAGCGCATCGACTACCTGACGCCCGGCGCTGTCCTGGGCGAGATGGCCCTGGTCGATGCCCGACAGCGCAGCGCTACGGCCGTCGCCGTCGGCGACGCCCAACTCGTCCGCCTCGACCGCGATCGCTTCCTGGACGTGATCCGCGCCAAGCCCGATTTCGCCGTGCAGATCATGAACGTCATGTCCGTGCGCACGCGCCGACTGATGGAAGAGGAGATCAAGCGGCAGCGCATGGAGGAGGAGCTGATCATCGGCCGGCGCATGCAGCTCAGCCTGCTGCCGCGCGGCTGCCCGCAAGTGCCCGGCTTCGCCTTTGCCGCCGGCTATCGGGCGGCCAACGAGGTCGGCGGCGATCTGTACGACTTCATCGTCCAGCCCGACAACCGCGCCAAGATTCATATCGTCATCGGCGACGTAACCGGCAAAGGCGTGCCCGCGGCGCTGTACATGGCCGTTAGCCGCACGCTGATGCACACCTACGCCCTCGACGGCTCCAGCCCGGCCGAGGCGCTGCGGCGGGTCAACGACTTCATCCTCCACGACGCCGCCTCGCCGCTGTTGCTCAGCGCCTTTTATGGCGTGCTCGACGCCGACAACGGCCGCCTGACCTACGCCAGCGCCGGCCACAACCCGCCCCTCTGGCTCCACACGGCTACGGGCGAAGTGGAACCGCTGGAAGCGCGCGGCCTGCTGCTGGGCGCGTTCCGCGAGTTCGTGGGCGACGAGCGCGCCATCGTCCTGGCTCCCGGCGACTTCGTCGTCTTCTTCACC
Source organism: Promineifilum sp. (assembly GCA_019695075.1). Lineage (GTDB taxonomy): Bacteria > Chloroflexota > Anaerolineae > Promineifilales > Promineifilaceae > Promineifilum. The sequence goes on from JAIBAS010000352.1 coordinate 6,549, forward strand.
GACGGCATCACCGAGGCCCGCAACCCGGCCGGCGCTTTTCTGGACGACGAAGGGCTGGAGGCCATCGTCCGCTCGCAGCCGTGGGCCAACGCCGAGGCGTTGCTGACGGCCATCGTCGCGGGCGTGGACGCCTTTGCCGACGGCACGCCCCAGGCCGACGACTTCACCGTGGTCATCCTGCAGCGCTTGCCCTAGCGCAGCTCGCTCTGCTACGTCCGCTAAATCGTGATCTTGTCGTGCCAAAAGCATGACAGATGTCACTGCCCAGGCCCGGCGGCCTGTTGTATCCTCTTCTCTGAACCTATTGGCAAGGCAGAGTTAGCCAACCCATGCACGAATTGGCCATCACTGAGAGCGTCCTGGAGATCGCCCTGCGCCACGGCCGCGCCGCCGGCGCGGCGCGCATCACCGACCTGCACCTCGTCATCGGCGAGCTGTCGAGCGTTGTCGATGAGTCGGTGCAGTTCTACTGGGACATCGTCAGCGAAGGCAGCGCGGCCGCCGGGGCGACGCTCCACTTCCGCCGCGTGCCCGCGCAACTGGTCTGCCGCGCCTGCGGCCACAGCTACAGCCCGCGCCAGGCGCTGCCCTGCCCCGCCTGCGGCAGCGAGGACATCCGCGTAGCCACGGGCGAAGAGTTCTATCTGGAAGCCATCGATGTAGCCTCCAAAGAGGCCGACGCCGTGGCGCTAAGCGAGACACCATGACCCAACGAGTAGCCGTTGTAGAGCGCATTCTGGGGGCCAACGACCGCCTGGCGGCCGACAATCGCGCCCGCCTCGACGCCGCCGGCGTCTTCAGCCTCAACTTCCTGGCCTCGCCCGGCGCGGGCAAGACCAGCCTCGTAGAGCAGACTGTCAGTCTGCTCGCCGGCCGGCTGCGCCTGGCCGTCATCGACGGCGACATCGCCACCAGCATCGACGCCGACCGCGCCGCCGCCGCCGGGGCCACGGCCGTGCAAATCAACACGGGCGGCGAGTGCCACCTGGACGCGGTCATGCTCCAGGGCGCGCTGGATCAGCTCGACCTGTCCGCCGTCGACCTGCTCATCGTCGAGAACGTCGGTAATCTCATCTGCCCGGCCAACTTCGCCCTGGGAACGCACAAGAGCATCCTCGTGGCCTCGGTGCCGGAGGGGGACGACAAACCCTACAAGTACCCCGGCACCTATCGCGGCGTCGATGCCCTGGTCATCAACAAGATCGACCTGCTGCCCTACGTCCGCTTCGACATGGACTACTTCCGCCGCGGCGTGGCCGCGTTGAACCCCGGCCTGGTCACCTTCCCCCTCTCCTGCCGCACCGGCGAAGGGCTGGAGGCGTGGCTCGATTGGGTCGTGGCCCAGGTGGCGACAGGGAAAATGACCCACGGATGACCTCCTCCCTCATCCCTCTTCCCTCATCCCTCCTCCCTCATCCTTCATCCGAAGCGGTTGGCCTGCGCATTCACATTACCGGCATCGTCCAGGGCGTCGGCTTCCGGCCGTTTGTCTACGGTCTGGCGCGGCGCTATGGCCTGACCGGTTGGGTGCGCAACACCTCCTCCGGCGTCGACATCGAGGCCGACGGCCCGGCCGGCGCGCTGGCGGGCTTCGCCGCCGCGCTACGCGACGAACTGCCGCCGCTGGCGCGTATCGACTGCTTCGACGTGGCCCCCCGCCCGGCCAACGGCTACACCACCTTCGACATTCGCGCCTCCCAGGCCGAGCCGGGCGCGTTCCAGCCCATCCCGCCCGACGTGGCGGTCTGCGCCGACTGTCTGCGCGAGCTATTCGACCCGGCCGACCGCCGCTACCGCTACCCGTTCATCAACTGCACCAACTGCGGGCCGCGCTTCACCATCATCCGCGACATCCCCTACGACCGGCCGCTGACGACGATGGCCGGCTTCCCGCTCTGCCCCAACTGCGCCGCCGAATACGCCGACCCGCTCGACCGCCGCTTCCACGCCCAACCCGTGGCCTGCCCCGTCTGCGGGCCGCGGCTATGGCTGGAGAGGCCGGGCGAGGCCGGGGAACTGGCCGCCGGCGACGACGCAATCGCGCTGACGCGGACGCTGCTGCGCGATGGAGCCATCGTCGCCGTCAAGGGGCTGGGCGGCTTCCATCTGGCCGGCGACGCGACCAACGCTGCCGCCGTAGCCGAGTTGCGCCGCCGCAAGTTGCGCGTCGGCA
>JAIBAS010000621.1 GCA_019695075.1 Promineifilum sp.
CCTTGGTCTCGGCGCTACCGGCCGCTGTGTTGTAATAGACGACGGCGAAGGTTGAGTCGCCGTTGGTGCCGTCGGTTCTGTGGGGGAAGTAGTAGTGGTAGATCATGCGGGTTACCTGATTGGGATTGCGATTGGTCATGACGGCAATTGGCTGTCGGCACGCCGCAGGGGCAGACGTGACCGGTCAAGGTGTTGCCGGATACCATGATTTGGCGGTGGGACGAAGCTGTATGGCAGGCATCAGCCAGGAGGCGCCAGCCTGGTTGTGCTGACCTCAATGGACTCGGGTGTCTCGCCGTCACGCTGGATGGCTTGGAGACCGCGGTCGACCAGCCAGCGGACGAGATCGGCCTGAGGCACCTTCAGGCGCCGGGCCAAGGTAGCGATGTCGTCGAGCTGACCAGGCCGGAAGGTAAACTGGCGGCGGATGTACTGCCCGGCGCGCAGGCTCTTGCGCGTCGTCGCCGTCAGCGCGGCCCCGGTTTGCAACTCCTGGGTGCGGTCGGTGGATTTGCGCGGCCGCGTCGATTGCTGTCCGAGTTTGGCAAAGAGGTCGTCGGTCATCGAATATTCTCCTTGTAGACGCGGTCGATCAGGTGCTGGTACGCGCGACGCGCCGGGTGGTCGGGGCGCGCATACTCCAGCAAGGTGCGGCCGCCCTCGCCCGAAGACTGGCTAACAGCGACGGCGCTGGGAATAGGGGCGGCCATGCGCTCCATGGTGTAGGCGTTGACCAGGTCAGACAGTATCTGCTTATGAGAGGCTACGCGACCGTCGATCATGGTCGGCAGGATGTAGCGCAACCGTGCCTTGGCCCCGCCCTTGATGTGGGTGGCCAAGTCATCGGTGTGCTGGATGCAGCCGATGACCGACATGTCCTCGGCCTTGGTCGGGACGACGATACTGTCAGCATAGTGGTAGACGGCCGACTTGAGGATCGGGAGCTGCGGCGGCGTGTCGATGATGATGTAGCTGGCCACGCCCTCGAGCGGCTCGAGCAGATGGGCCAGCAGCTGGTTCATAGGCACATAACCGTTGCCGTCGCCGCGCGCGGCGCGCCGGGCGTTGTTGAAGTCCTGCAGGAACAAGTCTTCCAGTTCATCTTCCAGACGCCGGCTGGCCGGAATGAGGTACAGGTTAGGACGGGACAGGCCGTCTTCGAGCCGGTCGAGCTTAACGAGGATTTCGCGCAGGTCGCGGACGCGGCCAAGCAGGAGATCGCTGACGCACTTGCCGCCCGGGTTGCGGGTCGGATGCCAGACGTGCTGGCGGACACCGAAGTAATCGGCCTGGTTGCCCTGTGGGTCCAGATCGAGGATGACAACACTGCCGGCCGGCTGACCGGTGCCATTGAGGAGCTTTTGGGCAAGGCCCTGGGCCAGGATGCCGGCGGTCGTCGTCTTGCCGACACCGCCCTTTTTGCTGGTAACTGCCCACACCTGGGTCACTAATAGCCTCCTTGACTACAATTGAGTGTCTTGTGTACTCAACCTGTGGTCAATATGTAGTCAATTGTAGTCAACAATCACAGAATCGTCAAGACGGAGAATTACCCGTTGGCTCATGCGCTTTCAAGAAGAACCGCACATCCTCCCAGTCGATAGGCGGCGCCCCCGCCTCTTCCATGGCGCGCCGCCAGTGTCCCTTATGCTGCCGGTCGCGGTTGTGGCGGCCGCCGAAGAGGTCAAGCTGGTCGGCCCGGCTATCGACGAGGCTGGCCTGGACGCGGCCGATGCAGCGGAAGCCGGCGGCGATGCACAGGGCCTCCCAGTTGTCGGAAAAGGGGACGCGCTTGCGCCGGCGGACGTAGTCCTTGGTCACCCACACGGCGATGCCGTCGTCGCGCAGCAGGCGGTGCGTCTCGCGGATGACGGCCGTCGCGTTGCGTTCGAACTCGGAGGGTTCGCCGTGGCGGCCGCGACGCGCCGACATGTTGGCCAGGTTGGCCGGGTCGCGGCCGTAGTCGCGCCGGCTGCTGATCTTGTGGCTGTTGCCGGGCCGGTGGTGCTTGGCGTCCCAACGGGCACCAGGCCCCTCGCCGGCATTGGTCAGCGTCTGCGCGTAGGGAGGACTGGCGACGGCGGCCTTGAACGTGCCGGGGAGCAGGCCATTGTCCTCGCGGCTATCGCCTTGAAGGATGCGGGCGCTGCCCCGGTGCGGACCCAGGCGCTGCCAGAGGTCGAAGTTCTGGTTGGCGATGCGGACATACTCGGGGTTCAGTTCGACGCCGTACCAGTGAAAGCCGAGGGCGATGGCCGGCATGGCCCCGGTGCCGACGCCGCCGAAGAGGTCCAGGACGGAGTCGCCGGGGAGCAGGTAGCCCTGCTCTTTGAGGTGCTCGTAGATTTTCTGGATGAGGGCCCGGCTGTACCGCCCCGGGTGGCTGTAGGCCTCACGGACGAGGAGCCGGCCCCAGGGCTTGCCGTAGCAGCCGTGCCAGACGGCCGGGGTCACAAGGCGATCTCTTTGACGGCCAGGTTGCCGAACTTGGCCAGGGTGTTGTTGAAGTAGAGCTGGACGGTGCCGGTCGGCCCGTAGCGGTTCTTGGGCGTCAGAAGCTCGGCGATGCACGGCCGGTCGGTGTGGGGGTTGTAGTAGTCGTCGCGGTAGATGAACTGCACCGTGCCCGCGTCGGCCTCCAGCGAGCCGGAGTCGCGCAGG
>JAIBAS010000228.1 GCA_019695075.1 Promineifilum sp.
AAGTCGGGCGGCGCGGGTGGGGCGTAGGCCGTCGCCGGATCGCCATCGAGCAGGGGCACGACGGTCAGCCCCTCGGCCGCCGCCGCGGCCAGCAGGCGGTCGGCCGCGGCCCAGTCGAAGTCCGTGCTGTAGACGAATGACTGCTTGACATAAGTGATGCCGGTGGCGCGGATGTCGCTGAAGGTGGCAGCCAGTTCGGTTTCATTGGCCCCGTCCAGGTAGACATTGACGCCGGCCTGCGCGCCGCCATAGGGGATCGCATCCGGCCACGCGGGGATGCCGCGTAGCAGGAAGCGTTCGCGCGCGGCCAGCGCGCCGGCCGTCAGCCAGGCGGTCGCGGCTAGTGCGAGCAAGGCGATGGTCAGCGCCTGCCGGCGGCGGGAGGACTTGGGCAGCGATGGCGTCGTCACGGTGTGGTCACGGTGTGGACACGGTGTGGACACGGTGTGGTCAAGGGATCGCGTGGTTGCGCGGCTCAATCGCCGCCCGGCCCGTAGGGCGCCCAGGTCGGGTGGCTGCTGATGGTGTCGTCCCGGCTGGCGCGGTAGACCTCGCCGCTGGCCAGGTCAAGAATGTGCAGCGCATCATCGAAGATGAACGCCAGCCGGTCGCCGTCCGGCCCCCAGGCCAACGGCTGCGAGCGGGCGAAGGCGCCGCTCTCGCCTTCGGGCGGGTAGAGGCGGCGGGCGTCGCTGCCGTCACTGCCGGCCAGCCAGAGGGCATAGCTGCCATCCTGGCCCGCCTCCGGGTCGATGGCGCGCAACGTGGCCAGCCGCTGTTCCGGCAGCGCCGCCGCGGGCGACCATTGGGCCGCGGCCCAGATGCCGATGTCGTCGACGAGGGTCGCCTGGTCGCCGGCGGCCAGGTCGGCCAGACGCAGGTCGAAGCGCTCACGCGCCTCGCCCGTGACTATGGCGTGGTCGGTGAAGGCCAGCAGCCGGCCGTCGGCCGACCAGCTCAGCGCCGGCAGCCAGGCCCAGTCGCCGCCGGTGTCGAATTCGGGGAACTCGTGCAGCACGACGCGGGCCGGCGCGGCCGTCGTCGGGTCGAGCGCGGCGGCCTCCGCGCTCGTGGGCATGGTCAGCACGCCGACCTCGTCGGCGAAGGCGTAGGCCAGCCGGCCGTCGTTCGACCAGCTATAGACGCCGCCCCACCAGGCGTAGGCGGCCGGGTAGCTCTCCACCAGTCGGACGGGCGCGGGCTGGTTGGCGTCCAGCGTCAACTCCAGCAGCCACAGGTCGTTGCTGGCTTCCCAGCCGGGCGGCAGGGTGGTGGAGCGGGCAGTTGTGTAGGCGATGCGCGGCGGCGTGGCCGCGGGGTCCCAGCCGGCCCAGAGCACGTTCTCGATGTTGAGTGGCTGGGCGACCCCGCCCGCGGCCGTGGGCATCACCCAGAGGGCATTGCGGAACGTGTCCGTATCCTCCGCCACGGCAGCGGTATAGAGCAGGTAGTCGCCCGCCGGCGATAGCTGGAAGACGCGGCCGTCGAGCGCGCCCTCAATGGCCAGTTGGCGCGGCGCGTCGGTGGCGCCCTCCAGCAGGACGGCCCGGCCGCCGTCGATGTAGGCCAACGCGCCGTCGAAGGTCATGCGGTCGCTGGCGGCAATGACGCCGATCATGACGATCTCGTCTTGCGCCGGCTCGACGACGGTCGTGGCCGTGGGCCAGCGCTCGACCTCCAGGCCGTCGCGATAGACGATGCGCACGGTCACCTCGCGCAGGCCGGGCTGGCCGGCTTGCAGCAGCCGGGGCGGGTCGTCGGGCGACAGCTCGGCGCTGCGCACGATCTGGCGGCCGAAGGGGATGGCTTCGGGGATGACTTCGGTCGTCTCCGTGACGCGGACGACGGTGATGGCCAGGGGTGTCGCCGCGGCGTCGGCGAGCAAGGGCGTGGCCGCGGGCGGGTCGATTTCGTCGGCCGGGGTCAGCGCGACGCCGGCCTGCGCCAGCGCCTCGCCAACGGTGCGGGCCGTCGTCAGGAGGGCGCGGGTCTGTCCGTCGGCGCTGAGCGTGATGGGGACGGCGACCGGCATGGCCGTGGGCGCAACGGCGGCCGGAAGGGGTGCGCAGGCCGCGCTCAACAACAGCAGCCACAGGGCCAGCACGGCTGCGCCGCGCCGCGCGGCCGACCTAGGCGCTATTCCAAAGCTCGCGGACTTCAGGGCTGAGGTCCTTGGCCACCTTGCGGCTCAGATCGTCGTCGATGAGGCGTTTGATCTGGCCGAAGACGGCCGCCGTGGCCATCCGGTTGTACAGGGGATCGGTGTTGCCGCTGTGGAGGGCCACGTCGGCGGCGAAATCCTCCAGCGAGATGCGCGTGTTGCGAAAGTGTGCCAAGCGCCAGCCGCGCGTCAGCTCGCCGGCCAGCGCCGGCGGCAACGCGCGCGCCAATTCGCGCTTGATGCCGCCGCTCAGGTTGAAGCCCAGCGTGTGCAGCACCGCCCCAGTGAGGCGCTGGGCATGGCTCGGTGTGCGCAGCTTGCCGTGCTGCATCACATCCGCATAGAACCGTTCCGCTGTCATCGTTTGTTCGCTCATGAAAGCTGCATTCCCGGATTGACTTGGCCGAATTTGTGGCTATACTTCACTGTTCGGTCGGACAGACAGCAAGCGCTGCCAACCGTCATTATAGCCGACAAGACATTTAGTAAGGAATATAACCGCAGCGGGTGTGGCGTACAAGTACGGCGTACAAGTACGGTGTACTTGTAAGTCCGTGCGCAAGACGGACGCGCGACACCTGCTTGGCTGTTGCTCCAGGAAGGAACACAGAGGCATGAGCGAAAGAATCGTAATCGAAGCGGAACCCCGCGAGGTCACCGGTAAGCAGGTGAGCCAGTTGCGGCGCGAAGGCTGGATTCCGGGCGTCATCTACGGGCGCAAGGAGCCGGTCTCGGTGCAGATGGAGCAGAAGGCGTTGCGTCGCGCTCTGCGGACGGTGGGTACGACCCACCTGGCCGATGTCAAGGTCGGCGGCCAGGTGCGGACGGTGCTGGTGCGCGAGATTCAGCAGCACGCCACGCGCGGTGACCTTGTCCACGTCGATTTCATGGAAGTGGACATGAAGAGCAAGCTGCGGGCGACGGCCGAACTGGTCGGCGCCGGTATGTCCACGCCCCAGGCCGAGGGCCTTGGCGTGACGACGATGATGCTCCGCGAAGTGGACATCGAGTGCTTGCCGGAAGACCTGGTAGCCGAGATCGAGGTCGATCTGAGCGCCATCAAGGCGGCCGACGATGTCATCCACGTCCGCGACCTGACCGCGCCCAAGGGCGTGGAGATTCTAACCGATCCTGATCTGGTCGTGGCCCGCTTCGAGTTCGCCGCCGCCGAGGAAGAGGGCGAGGGCGCCGCCGAGGCCGAGGGCGAGGCCGACGTGGAAGTCATCGCCAGGGGCAAGAAGGAAGAAGAGGACTTCTAGACCGGGCTGTGTCTCGAGTCGAGCGCGCTGCCCTGGCTGTCATCTTGCTGGTCGCGGCCGCGCTGCGCCTGACCGGGCTGGACTGGGACGGCTTCCAGCACCACCACCCGGACGAACGCTACATCACGTGGGTGGCGACCACAATCGAGTTCCCGCCGCTTGGCTCCATGAGTCGGGCCGACTGGCAACCGCAAACATCGACGTTCAATCCCTTCCACTGGCCGCCCGCGGCCGGCAGCGAAGGGATTGTCGTTTTGCAGGGCGAGCCGCGCGACTTCGCCTATGGCCACCTGCCGCTCTACCTGGGCGTGTTGGCCACGCGCGTTGTCGAGCGGCTGGGGCCGCTGCTCGTCCCGCTGCTGCCGGCCGGCTGGTCGCTGACCGCCGACGTGCTCAACGGCGCGGGACGCATTGAGTTTCACCATCTGGCCATTGTCGGCCGGGCCTTGACGGCGCTGTTCGACGTCGGCACGGTGTGGATCACCTTCCTGCTCGGCCGGCGGCTCTACGGCGCCGGCGTTGGGCTGCTGGCGGCGGCGCTGCTGGCCGTGGCCGTGCTCCCCATTCAACTGGCCCATTTCTTCACCAGCGACCCCTATCTGACCTTCTTCGTCGTGGCCGCGCTCTATGCAATGGTCGCGGGGCACGCGGTCGTGGGGCACGCGGTGGGCGACGCGCGTCGCCGGCGGCTGTGGTGGCTGGCCGCGGCGGCGCTCATCGGGCTGGCCGTGGGGTCGAAGTTCTCGGCCGTGCTGCTCTTCCTGCCGCTGCTGTGGGCCATTGGCAGCGGCGGGCGGGCGCGGCGGGCCTGGGCGGAGGCGCTGGCGGCCGTCGCCGCGGCTGTCCTCGTCTTTGCCCTAACCAACCCCTTCGCGCTTCTCGACCGCACCTGTCCCGCGCCGGCGGAGTGGCCGCACCTCGGCCCGCTGGCGCTGCCGGAGGCGTTGGTGCGTTCGTGTTATCTGCAAAACGTGGCCGAGCAGAACGCCATGGTGCGCGGCGCGGCCGACCTGGGCTTCACGCGCCAGTACGCCGGCACGTGGCCCTATCTGTACTTCATCGAGATGCAAATTCGCTGGGGCCTGGGGCCGCTGCTAGGCGTGGTCGCCTTCGCCGGGCTGGGCTGGGTTGTCTGGGGGCTGCTCTGGCCGCCGGGCGCGACCGGGGGCAACGCATGGCGCGACCGGGGACGGTGCGTGGCGCGGTTGCGGCGCGAGCCGGTCGTCATCCCGTTGCTGTGGGTGTTGCCCTATTTCTTGACTACCGGCGCGTTTGCGGTCAAGTTCATGCGCTACATGCAGCCCATCCTGCCGCTGCTGGTGCTTTTCGGCGCGGCGATGCTCTGGGCGGGCGGGCGGCGTTGGCGTGAGGGTCTGGCCGCGGCCAGGCCGGGCAAGTGGGCGATGGGCGCGACGGCCGTCGTCCTGGCCTTCACGACGCTCTACGCTGCCGCCTTCATGGCCATCTATGGCGCGGAACATCCCTGGAACGCCGCCTCGCGCTGGGTCTACGAGAACGTGCCGCCGGGCGCGACGCTGCTGTCGGAGCAGTGGGACGACTATCTGCCGGTTCCCCTCCTGCTGGATGGCCGGCGCCGCCGGCGCGATGAGTACCCCAACGCCGAGCTGACCTGGCTCTCGCGCCCCAACGCGGCCGACGACGAGACCAAGCTGCGGGCCAACCTGGAAGCGCTGGCCGCGGCCGACTACGTGACCATCCTCTCCAACCGCGTCTACGGCGTCGTGCCGCGCCTGCCCGACCGCTTCCCGCTGTCATCGCGCTATCACCAACTGCTGTTCGACGGCGGGCTGGGGTATGAGCTGGCCTGGGTGGGTGGGCGCGCGCCGCGCCTTTTTGGCGTGACCATCCGGCCCGACACCTTCGCCTGGCCGGGACTGACGCCGCCGGCGGCCGTGGCCGACTACCTCCGCGCCGGGCCGTCGCTGTCCTTCGGCCGGGTGGACGAGAGCTTCGTTGTCTACGACCAGCCGCTGACGATGGTCTTCCGTAACACCGGCCACCTGACGGCCGCGCAGATGCGCGCGGTCTTCGACATCGGTGCCACGACAGGGGCCACGCCGTGAACCCAGCCGCCAGCGCCGCCGCGCGCCGCTACCTTTTCCTGACCGTTTTCGTCGCCGGCATGTGTACGCTGGCCGTCGAGTTCACCGCCAGCCGCCTCTTGCAAACGGTCTACGGCACGTCCAACATCGTCTGGGCCAACGTCATCGGCCTGGTGTTGCTGTCGCTGACAGCCGGGTATTTCATCGGCGGGCGGCTGGCCGACCGGCGACCGGGCGCGGGCTTGTTCTACACGCTGGTCAGTTTGGCCGGCTTCGCCGCCGTCTTCTTCCTGCTGCTGACCAGCGCCATTCTGCGCGGCGCGGCCGGGGCGCTGGCGGTCATGAACGTGGGCGCGGTGGCCGGGTCGCTGCTGATGGTCGTGCTGGCCCTGGTCGTGCCGGTGACGTTGCTGGGTTGCCTGTCGCCGTTCGCCGTGCGTCTGGCCGTGCGCGACGTGGCCGAGGCGGGCCGGGTCAGCGGGCGCATCTACGCTGTTTCAACGCTGGGCAGCCTGCTGGGGACGTATCTGCCCGTGCTAGTGGTTATTCCCCTGGCCGGGTCGCGGGCGGCGGCGGTGGTCTTTGGCGCACTGCTGCTAGTGGTCGGCCTGGTCGGCGTGTGGCAGTTTGGGCGGACACAGCGCGGCTCACGGGCGGCGTTGCTGGCCCTGCCGGCGCTGCTCGTGCCCACAGTCCTCTTCGGCCTGCGTGGCGGCGTCAAGAGCTACGCCGGGCAGGTCTACGAGACGGAATCGGCCTACAACTACGTCCAGGTCATTCGCCAGGACGACTGCAATTACCTGCTGCTGAACGAGGGCCAGGCCTACCACTCCTTTTACTGCGATGGCGGCCGCGTGCCATCGGTGTCGGTCTGGAGCGTTATGCTGGCCGCGCCCTACTTCAACGCCAACCCGCAGCCGCCCCGGCGCGTGGCGATGATCGGTCTGGCCGCGGGGACGATAGCCAAGCAGTTCACGCGCGTCTTCGGCCCGATTCCTATTGACGGCATCGAACTCGACCCGGCGGTGGTCGCCGCCGGACGGGACTACTTCGCCTTCGATGAGGCCAATGTCCGCGTGGTCATTGGCGACGGCCGTTACGCGCTGGCCGGCTTGCAGGGGCCATATGACGTCATCACCGTCGATGCCTACAAGGTGCCCTACATCCCCTGGCACCTGACCACGCGCGAGTTCTTCGCTGAGGCGGCGGGGAAGCTGAGCGACACCGGCGTGCTGGCCATCAACGTCGGCCGCGTGCCCGACGACCGACGGCTGGTCGATGCCGTCGGGGCGACGCTGGCCAGCGTCTTTGCCAGTGTGCATGCTATCGACGTACCGGGCACATTGAATACAATCCTGGTGGCGACGCGACAGCCGACAACGGCGGCCGACCTGGCGGCCAACCTGGCCGCGCTGCCGCCGGCGGCCGATCCGCTGCTGCGCGATGCCCTGGGCCTGGCGGCGGCCAATCCCGGCTCCATCGCGCCCGGCGGGACGGTCTTCACCGACGACCGCGCCCCCGTGGAGACGATCAGCGATTCAGTCGTCATTCGCTACTTGCTGGAGATCGGCCCGGATGGGCTGAATACCTTGGGCCAGTGAGAGCGCGAGCACTTGTGAGGACAGTTTGAACAACAAAGCACTGCTGACAATCGTTCGCTGGCTGGTCATCGTGGCCATGCCGTTTCTGCTGGGGCTGGGGATGATCCGCGCGGTCATCGCCTGGGACTATCCCGGCTTCGAGTATGCCCGCATCCCGTCGGACGTGTTCGGCTTCACCGACGAGCAGCGGGTCGAGCTGGCCCAGGGCACGCTCGACTACCTGCGGCGGCCGGAGCCGGCCGACGAGGTCATCGACATGCTACTCGACTTGCGCCTGCCAGGCAGCGACCAGCCGCTCTACAACGAGCGCGAGGTCGACCACATGCTCGACGTCAAGAACCTGACCGACGCCATCAAGCGCATCGCTACCGTCGCTGGAGCAATTGTTGTCGTCGGGCTGGCCATTCTGCTCATTCCGCGGGCGACGCGGGCCTACGGCTGGCGGACGGTCTTCCTGGCCGGGCTGGCGACAGTCATCGCTCTGGCCGTCATCGCCCTGCTGATTCTCATCGCCTGGCCGATCTTCTTTGTGCAGTTCCACGAGTTGCTCTTCCCGCCGGAGACGTGGACATTTTCGTATAGCGACTCACTTATCCGACTGTTCCCGGAGCAGTTCTGGTTTGACTTCGGCGTGCTGGTCAGCGTCGGCACGCTGGTGTTGGGGGTGGTGGTGACGCTGGTGGGCTGGCTGATGAGCCGGCGCGGTCGGGCTACGGCAGCACAACCTCGACCCAGTTGACGCGGCCGGGATAAACCCACATCTCCATCGTCGCGTGGCGTGTGTTGTCGCCGGCGATGACCTCATAGAAACCCGGCTCAACGTCGTCGAGGGCGAAGTTCTCGCCCAGGTCGCCGTCGGCGTTGGGGTCGCCTATGGCGTAAGAGGTCGTGGCGGTGAAGGGGGCTGGGCCATCGACGCGGCGCAGGACAATAGGGGCTTCGTGTAGCAACTCGCCGCTGGAATCAACGACACGCCCGGCGACGACGCCGGCGCTGCCCAACGGCCGCAGCCACAACAGCGGATTGCGCGTCGCCCCGTAGCTGTTCTCGCCGACACGCACCTCCAAATGAACGTGCGGCCCGTCGGCCACACCGCTGGCCCCGGACAGGCCCAACGTCTCGCCCGCGGCGACCGCTTGACCGGCGCTGACGCTAACGGCCGACAGATGGCCGTAGAGGGCGTACACCGGCACGCCGTCGGCCGCGCCGGCCACCTCCAGGATGACCAGATTGCCGTAGAAGTCTGTCTGCGGGCCGTAGGCGGCCTGGCTGTCGTCGCCGGCGAAGACGACCGTGCCCGCGGCCACGGCCAGCACGGGCGTGCCCGTGGGCACGACGAACTCCACGCCGGTGTGCGGGCGGAGCATGCCGCCGCGCGTGCTGCCATAGGGGTAGGTCTTGTCGGTCCACGTCGGGCCGCTGGCGGGCACGGGCCGGCCCCAGACCAGGTGTTCGCCGGCCACGGGCGGCGGCGGCGGTGGGGGTGTGAAGGTGGGCGCGGGTGTGGGGGTTTCATCCACACCACTAGCTGCCTTGACGACGACCGGAATCGGGGTTGCCCAGTTCCAGGCGCCGGCTAACCCATTGGCAGCATTGCCGACTGCTTGAAGGAAG
>JAIBAS010000507.1 GCA_019695075.1 Promineifilum sp.
GAGTACATTCCATGCAAGCCTTAGCAATTGACCAACTTAGACCTGGCTACTGGTACCAAAGTGATGGGGCTGAGACCCTGCATCGAATCGGCAAGGTAGACCTGGAAGCCCGCACCATCCATAGCGTCTGCGGTTTCACGGAACCGCTCTTCGACGACGAGACCGACGAAGACCTTGTCCTTTGGGTGATCAGCAGCGGCATCGACGTCAAGGAGAACATCGGCACCGGTATGGGCCTTTGCTCCTGCTGCGCCTTCAACGAAGAGTGGTACTTCCCGGAAAGGACGGGTGCGCTCCGGCCGCGGCCGTCCGAAAACTCTGTTCTAGCTGGCGCGCCGAACTTCCCCTAGGGCAGGGGGATTCGCATAGACATCACGACTGCATCATCCAAGCCGATCGCCAATGCACCCGCTCCGTGACCACGCCGCGGCGTGCAGGGGCCATCCAGAACTGAACAGCAATTTCGATTCCAACATGTATAGGAGATAGCCATGATTGATCAACATCAGTACAGCAGCGCCCTGACGGCCGCTCTTCCGATGACTGAAGAAGAAGCCGCTGCGGCCGTGGCCAACGCCATCACGGAGGGCAAGACCTACACGATCTACAAGGGCATGGACAGCGCCCTGCCGGCGATGGTCCTGCTGCACGCTTGGGGAGTGGCCCCTATGCGTCTCGCCGTCTACCACCGCGGCCGGTGCCGCCGGCGGGATGGGCGGCCGATCATGGTGCGCCCGCTCGACCAGGGCTATCCCGAAGCGCCGCTTGTCTGCCCGAATTGTGGCGCGACCATCGCAAGACAACGGGCACTCGCCTTCAGCTTCATCCTTGAAGCCTAGCATTGACATCAGGCGAACAAACACCTATACTATTAGTAACTGATAGAAGCTAATAGATAGCTCCATTGGGGATTCAACCCAACCGTAGTTTCTAGACTGGATGGAGTAAGCCATTAAAAAGCCCTTCAGCGCCGACTGGCGCGCCATTACCTGTAACGAGGACGAAGAGCAGTTCGCGACGAAGGCCGAAACCGAGCGTGTAGTACGCGAGCACACGGCCGACCATGAGGACGTCATCGCCCTCATCTACCACAACGACCAGCTCAAGAGTATCGCCCTTTGGGGACAGTTGTTCGACATTCGCTAAACCCACACACACCAGGAGAATGCAACCATGACCCAAGCCTTGCCGATCATCCAACTGACAGCCGTTAACGACTTCGCGACGAACGTGGCTCGCAGTGGCCAGAGCCATGTCACCATCTACGGCGAGTTGCTCATCCAGCAGGAGACCGTTAATAGCCAGCTCGGCTTGCAGGTGGAGCGGCCGATCAGTGCCTTCACGGCGCTTGTGATCACGCCGGCCGGCCAGCAGGCTGTTGCCAGCCTTACCGTGGTCCAGGGCAAGCACCGGCAGATTCTAAACGGTCGCCCTTTTCCTAACGAGGACACTGACATAACCGGAGAACTTGCCGAGCAGCAACAGCGCCACGCGCAGCTGCTTGAAGACCTCATCGGCCAGATTCACACTATCGACCCGCTTCTCGGCGTTGAGGCCTATAGCGGTGCGGTTTATACCCCGCCTGACATGCGGCGACTCACTGCTGACTGGAGGCCAGCCGCAGAGCCTGCCTAATGACGAAGGTACTTGACGTTGAGAAGCAAATCGCTGACCTAATGGGGAGTGAATAAAATCAAAGGCATGAGATAATAAGGGCATGATTACGTGTCCCCATTGTCAACGCAGCGACGGGCAAGTGAAAGGCGGGCTGACGCAAGCGGGCAGCCAGCGGTATTTGTGCAAAGTGTGTCATCGGCGATACACGCCTGACCCCAAGCCGCTGGGGTACGACGAGAGCGTGCGACGCCAGGCGGTGCGGCTGTACCTGGATGGCAACAATCAGCGGCGTATTGCCCGGCAGATGGGCATCTCGCAAGGCTCGGTCTCCAACTGGGCGCGCGAGCTGGCCGACAGCTTGCCCGACGTGCCGCCGCAGCCAAGCGAGCCAGTAGCGGTGGCCGAAGTCGATGAGTTGTTCACCTTTGTCAGGCAGAAAAAAACGTCGTCTACATCATGACCATCGTCGACCGTCACACGCGTTGCTTCCTGAGTTGGCGGGTGGTCTGGGAACGGACGGCCGAGGTGGCCCAGGCGATGCTGTACGAGACGGCGGCTGGACAGTACTACAGCGACCAGTACACCCTGTACCTCAAGCTCCACTACGGCCCGAGTCCGTATCAGGCCTTGGCCGATAAAAGCGAGACCTACGCCGTGGAGGCCGACAACGCTGAGTTACGGCACTATCTGGCCCGCCTGGCGCGGCGCTCCCGCTGTTTCTCCCGCTCCATCGAGGCGTTGCGGCGTCACGTGAAGCTGTTTGTCTATGCCTGGAACAAGCGCCAACTGCACCGCCGTCTCCATCCGTGTTATCCGGCTCATCTCATCCAGTTCATTTGAACATGGTATTATTCACTCCTGACCTAATGCCGTAACTACCGCCAGTGCTAGAACCCTGCTAACATAGACTGAGCAACTGCAAGCGAAGGACACACTTATGAGCGCCCTCATCCCGGTCGAGCAGAAATCGGTACTCTTTTACGATGATGCAATTATTGCCATCGCAGTCGACACGCCCGACGCTGGCCGGAAGATCTA
>JAIBAS010000542.1 GCA_019695075.1 Promineifilum sp.
ACAACTTCGTGATCGGCCTCGTTCGCAAGCTGGGTTATCACAATCTCGCCGCAGCCCGGCGCATCTTCAACGCCCGCATCGCCGCCCAATTGCCCTATTGACCGACTACTGAAAAGCCCTGATTGGCACGGCCGGATACAGGTTATAATAGGCAACTGTCGAAATCAGTCACACTTCCCTCGGCATCACCTCAATCAACGCTCTTAGCACGCGATTCACCGCCTCCGAATCGCGGAAATATTCGGCTACATCGGGTTCCAAGATCACAACGCGCTGCTGCCCCGTCAGCGCGAATCGGTTTGGCTTGGCCTTCTTGTAATCGAATTCATACTCTGGCAGGAGGTCGTCAAGTTCATCGCCTTTATCTGAACGTGTCTTCTTCATAGTCACTTTGCTCTCTCGCAGTCGCCGGGCGGGCGCTAATGATTCGAACTGCACCTTCTCGCTCGGTGAAGCTTATTACCAGAAGCTGCCCATCGGTTGAATGTCCAACGATGATCTCCCTTTCTTCGGCCTCTGAGTGCCACTCGTCATCAAATATGAGGGCTAAGGGGTTTGAGAATACAGTTGCTGCTTCTTCAAAGCTAACCCCGTGTTTTTGTTTGTTCCCAGCCGCTTTGCGCTCATCCCACTGTACCTTCATCGCTCAAGTATAACTTTCACCCGGCCATTTGTACACGCGCGACCAACGCTACCCATTGGGGAACCTTCCCCCACCCCCGCGCGTCTTCCTGATAGACCCATCCGTTCAGGAGGAACGCCATGAAGAAGAGTTTGCTTGCGCTGGTGTTGTTCGTTTGGCTGGCCGCGCTGGTTGCGCCGGGGGCGCGGGCGCAGGGTCAGATTCCACCGCGCGTCACCGAGGCGCCGGTTCCGCCCATTGACCCACCGATCTGCCTTGATCTCTGCCCGCCGCCCGTCTGGAACATGGCCGGGCTGGAGATTCCCTACCAGCGCGTCGACGTGACCATCGCCGACCAGGTGGCCACGACCCACATCGAGCAGCTCTTTCGCAACCCCAACGACTGGACGCTGGAAGGCACGTATTACTTCCCGCTGCCGGCCGGCGCGGCCGTCAGCCAGCTGACCATGTGGGTCAACGGCGCGCCCATCGAGGCCAAGCTGATGCCCGCCGCCGAGGCTCGCGCCGTCTACGACGAGATCGTCCGCCAGTTGCGCGACCCCGCCCTGCTGGAGTACGTCGGCCAGGACGCCATCCAGGCCAACGTCTTTCCCATCCCGCCGGGCGAGGAGCGGCTGATTGAGATCGAGTATACGACGCTGCTGACGGCCGACAACGGCACATTCCACTACGTCTACCCGCAGTCGGCCGGCCTCTACACCGACGCGCCCCTGACGCAGCAGAGCATCCGCGTGGACATCACCTCCAACGAGGCCATCCGCACCCTCTACTCGTCCAGCCACCGCGTGGCCATCGCCCGCGACGGCGATTTCCGGGCCACGGTCGGCTACGAGGCCGCGAACCCGCCGCTGGACGACTTCGAGCTGTACTACACCGTCTCGCCGGAGGACATCGGCCTGAACCTGCTCAGCTACAAGTCCGCCGGCGAAGACGGCTTCTTCGTCCTGCTGGTCGCGCCGGGCATGGACACGGGCGAGGTCGTGGCCAAGGACATCATCCTGGTGCTCGACACGTCGGGCAGCATGGAGGGCGAGAAGATCATCCAGGCGCGCGGGGCGGCCCGCTACGTCGTCGATCATCTCAACCCCGACGACCGCTTCGCCGTGGTGCAATTCAACACCACGGTCAGCAGCTATGCGCCGGCGCTGCTGCCGGCCGCGGAGGCGGCCGCGGCCGGGGCCTATATCGACACGCTGCCGGCCGCCGGCGGCACGAACATCAGCGGCGCGCTGCTGGAGGCTGCCGCATTGGTGCAGCCGGAGCGGCCGACGACCATCCTCTTCCTGACCGACGGCCTGGCCACCGAGGGCATCACCGACACCAGCTTGCTGCTGGACAACGTCGCCGCGGCGCTGCCCGACAACGCCCGCCTGTTCGCCTTCGGCGTCGGCGACGACGTAGACACGACGCTGCTGGACACGTTGGCCCAGAACCACCGCGGCACGACGACCTACGTCCGCCCCGGCCAGGCTATCGACGAGGCCGTCAGCGCCTTCTACGCCCGCGTCAGCGCCCCCGTGCTGACCGACATCGCCATCGACTACGGCGGCGTGGCTGTGCAAGAGGTCTACCCGGTGGAACTGCCCGACCTTTTCGCCGGGACGCAACTGGTCATCGCCGGCCGCTACCGCGACGGCGGCCCGGCGACCATCACCCTGAGCGGCACGACCAACGGCCGGGCGCAGAGCTTCGCCTATCCCGACCAGGCCTTCCGGGCCGACGGCGGCGAGGCGTTCATCCCCCGCCTGTGGGCCACGCGGGCCATTGGCCACCTGATGCAGCAGATCCGCCTGCGCGGCGAAGACCCGGAGTTGGTGCAGAGCGTTGTCTCGCTGAGCACGCGCTACGGCATCATCACGCCCTATACCAGCTTCCTGATCGAGGAGGACGACATCATCGCCCAGTCGCCGGACGCGACCACGGCGCTGGCCGCGCCGGCCGCGGTCAGCGGCGCGGAGGCGGTTGAGCGGGCGGTGACCGAGAGCGACATGGCCGCGGCCGAAGCGCCCAT
>JAIBAS010000460.1 GCA_019695075.1 Promineifilum sp.
CTGTCAGGCTGTGGCCGGCGACGACAGCCTGACAGGCTGTGCTACGGGCGGCCCAAGTCAAGGGAGAACCAACTGTGGCCAAAGCGAAAGATTTGTCCCTCCTGGATAGCGCCGCGGATATTGAGAAGCGCTTCCTGGCCGGCCCGCGCGACCGGGCCAAGGACCTGGAGAGCGCCATTCGCTATTTTCTGGAATTCCTGCGCGGCTTCGAGACGTTGGGGGCCATCGACCGGCCGTGCGTCACTGTCTTCGGCTCGGCGCGGCTGGGCGCGGGCACGCCGTACTACGACATGGCCTATGCGCTGGGCCGGCGGCTGGCCGAGGAGGGACTGGCGGTGATGACCGGTGGCGGGCCGGGCATCATGGAAGCGGCTAATCGCGGAGCCAAGGAGGGCGGCGGCCTGAGCATCGGCTGCAACATCCAGTTGCCATTCGAGCAGCAGCCGAACCCCTACCTGGATATCTTCATCGAGTTCGACCACTTCTTCATCCGCAAGGTGATGCTGGTGAAGTACTCCTCCGCCTTTGTCGTCCTGCCTGGCGGCTATGGCACCCTCGACGAGGCCTTCGAGACGGTCACGCTGATGCAGACCGACAAGATCGAGGACTTCCCGCTCATCTCGATGGGCACGGAGTTCTGGGGGCCGATGGCCGCTTTCATGCGCGATACGCTCGTCACCCGCGGGACGATTGGCAAGCAGGACGTGCATTTGTGGTCGCCAACCGACTCCGTGGATGAGGCCGTCACGACCATCCTTCAGGCTATCGAACGGCAGCGGGCCAGTTCCGAGCGCCGACTGCCCGACGAGCCGCGGCAAAAGTAGACCGTTGCGATTGGCGCGCGTCTATTGTAAGATGTTCGTAAGTGGGAGAAGGGAACGTCCCCGATCTGTTCCCGATTGACACCAATACCAATAGAAGAAGAAAGAGGGAGAGAAGAGAGATGAAACGTCTTGTTTTTTTGCTGAGCCTGGTGTTGCTGTTGGCTCTGGCTGCCTGTGCCGACACGCCGGACAACCAGGAATTGCTGCCGACAGACACGGCGGCGACGCCGACCCCCGTGCTTGAAGCGCCGGTCGAAGGCGCGCCCAGCGGCGAGCAGGTCGTGGCGTCATTGGCCGGCACAAGCTGGGAGTGGGTCGAAACGACAACGCCGGTCGAGACCATCACCGCCGTCGATCCGGCCCGTTACACGATCACCTTCAACGCCGACGGCACGGCTACGGTTGTGGCCGACTGCAACAACGTCACGGCTACCTACGTGACCGACGCGAGCGGCAGCCTGACGATCACGCTGGGCGTGTCCACGGCTGTTGGTTGCCCGGCCGACACGCAGGACCAGGTCTTCCTGGCCGGGCTGGCCGGCGCGGCGAGGGCCTTCACGCTCGCGGGCAGCGGCGACCTCTATATCGACCAGATCGCCGACGCCGGAACGCTGCGCTTCCGCTCCGCCGGGGCAGGCGAAGCAGGCGCGGGCGAGGCGCCGGCCGCCGGCCTCGCTGGCGTGACCTGGGAGTGGGTGTCGCTCATCGACCCGCTGGGCCAGACGTTGGCGTCTGACCCGACGCGCTACACCATTACCTTCAACGAGGACGGCACGGCCAACGTCGTCGCCGACTGCAACACCGTTTTCGCCTCGTACCTGACTGACGGTGCGAACATCGAAATCGCTCCCGGCGCGGGTACGCTGATGGCCTGTGAGCCTGGCTCACAAGACCAGGTGTTCCTGAACAGCCTGCTCAGCAGCGCGGCGTACACCGTCGAGGACGGCGAGCTATTTATCGACTTGCAGGCCGACGCCGGCACGCTTATGTTCCGTCAGGCGACGGCCGCCGGCGGCGAGATGGAAGAGCCGGGCACGACGATGCCCGCCCTGACAGGCACAACGTGGGAGTGGGTCGAGACCGTCGGGGCGACGGAGTCCGTCGCCGTAGCCGACCCGACACGCTACGCCATCACCTTCAACGAAGACGGCTCGGCGGCCATCAAGGCCGACTGCAACACGGTTTTGGGCACGTACACGACGGCCGAGGATGGCACGCTGACGGTTATGCTCGGCCCCTCGACGCTGATGGCCTGCCCGGAGGATTCGCAGGCCGCGCCGTTCCTGGCGGGCCTGGCGGCAGCAGCCAGCTACTCGTTCGATGGCAGCGACCTGCTCATCGCCCAGGCCGCCGACGCCGGAACGCTGCACTTGCGCGCCGCGGGCGCGGCCGGCGAGGGCGAAGCCGAGGCCGAGCCGATGACCCTGACGGGCACGACCTGGCAGTGGCTGGAGATGGCCACGCCGTTGGAGAGTGTCGCCGTAGCCGACCCGACGCGCTACACGATTACCTTCAACGAGGACGGCACAGCGGCGATCAAGGCCGACTGCAATCAGGTGACGGCGACGTATACGGCCGACGCCGCGACGCTGAGCATCGTGCCGGGGGCCAGCACGCTGGCGATGTGCCCGGAGGATTCGGCGGGGACGGCCTTCGTGACCGCCCTTTCCAGCGCGGCGACCTACTTCTTCCAGGATGGTTTCCTCTACATCGACCAGTTTGCCGGCGCGGGCACGATGAAATTCGCCGCGCCGGAGGCGGCCGCCGTCGAGGAGCCGGGCAAGGGCGAGACGGTGGCCGGCGGCGAGGGGCTGGTCGGCCCGCTGTGGCAGCTGACGCTGATCACCAAGACCGACGGCAACATCACCATCAACGACCCGACGCGCTTCACCATCAGCTTCAACGCCGATGGCACGGCCAACTTGCAGGCCGACTGCAACGTGGGCGGGGCGAACTACACGCTCGGCGAGGGCAACACGCTAACCATCACGCCCACCGTCTCGACGATGGCCTTCTGCGGCGTCGGCTCGTTCGACCAGATCTTCCTGGGCGGCCTGACGAACGCGATGGGCTATCGCCTGGAGGAGGGCAACCTGCTCATCGACATGCTCTATGAGAGCGGCTCGATGGTCTTCATGCCCGCGCCGTAGGCGCGGCCGGCCATATTACCATGCTTTCGGCCCCGGCCACGTGGCCGGGGCCGAAAGCATGGCTTCTTGTCTGAGAGCCGATTGAACGCCGCGCCGGTTGTCGCTAGAATATGGACGCTGGCCGCGCTTCGCTGCGGCCAAGTCAGCACACCCTTGAGCAAAGGAGACAGTCTATGACCGTGGGGCCTGTTGAGTACGTCGTAATCGCCTTTCCGGGTAGCCGGTTCAATGGCGACGTTGTGCCCGCTCTGGCTGAGCTTGTCGAGCAGGGAACCGTCCACATCCTTGACCTGGTCTTCGTTCACAAGAGCGAGGACGGGACGATGACGGTGGGCGAAGTGGAGGCTCTTGACCCCGAGTTGGGGGCGGTGTTCGCCCGGTTGGAAGGTGACATCGACGATCTGTTGAACGATGACGACCTGAACGACATTGCCGCGGAGATGGCTCCCAACAGCACGGCGGCGGTGCTCGTCTGGGAGAACCTATGGGCGGCGCGCTTCGCCGAGGCGGTGCGCGCGTCGGGCGGGGAGCTTGTTGACAGCGGCCGTATCCCCCACGAGATCGTCCTGGAAGCGCTGGCTTACTCCGGCATCGAAGCGTAGCCCTAACACCAACGAGGTACACCATGAGAAGAAATACACGTGTTGTCGTCCAGCCCCGTCGCGGCCCCGGCCTGGTGAATACGATGGCCCGCACGGCCGTCATCGCCGGCACGGCCACAGCCGTCTCCGGCGCGACCGCCAACAAG
Source organism: Promineifilum sp. (assembly GCA_019695075.1). Taxonomy (GTDB): domain Bacteria; phylum Chloroflexota; class Anaerolineae; order Promineifilales; family Promineifilaceae; genus Promineifilum. The sequence goes on from JAIBAS010000460.1 coordinate 3,723, forward strand.
ATGCAGCAATCGGCCCAGGCCCAGCAGATGCAGCAGCAAGCCCAGGTGCAGGCGATGGTCAATCAGCAACTGGCCGAGCAGCAGGCCCTGACGGAACAACAGCAGTTGCAGCAACAGCTGGCCGAGCAGCAGGCCCAATTACAACAGCTCATGCAGCAACAGATGGCGCCTCAGGCCGCCGCGCCCGTCGAGGCCGGCCCCAGCGCGGCCGAGTTGCGCATCATGAAGCTGAAGGAACTGGGCGCGCTGCGCGACGCCGGCATCCTGAACGAGGCCGAGTTCGAGGCCGAAAAGGCGCGCATTCTGGCCGGCTAGAACCGTGCGGCGGTCGTCGTCCGCTAGTCAGCGGACGATAACCGCCGGTATATTCCGCGCATCGTCGTCAATTCACAGGAGCAACCGCATGACTACCCAACGCCCCGCGGGCATTACGATTCTAGCCATTGTTTTCCTTATTCTGGCGCTGCTGTCGCTGGCCTGGAGCACTCTCGTTTTCGGCTTCGGCGCGACCACCAGCGTCTTCGGCGCGATCTTCGGCGACCAGGCCATGACCGCCGTCGGCGGCTCGCAGACGGTAAACGGCATCCTCGGCATTGTTGGCGCGGTGATCGATCTCATCGTCGCCTTTGGTCTCTTTGCCCTGAAGCGCTGGGCGTGGCTGCTGGCGCTGTTGGGCGTGGCCATCACGTTCATCACCGGCATCATGGGTCTCTTCAGCGGCGGGTTGATCGCCTTCTGCTGTGGCGTGTTGGGGTTGATCGTGCCCGGGGCCATCCTTTACTATCTATTGCAGCCAGACGTCAGACGCGTATTTGGGCGCTAAGCGACCGGGGAGGAAGCAATGCCCAGGAAAGATAAGGCCAAGAAGAAGCCCGCCGCGGCATCCGTGCGCGAGTTACTGCGCGTCGGGCCGGATTTCGACCCGGCGGCGATGGACGCGCGGCGCGTCCTTGCCGGGCCGGCCGACAAGGCCCAGGCGCTGGCCCAGGTCGGCGCGCTGGCCGGCGAAGTGACCGCGTTGCAGGAGCGGCTCTACGCCGAGTCGAAGGGCGGCGGCAAGCGCCGGCTGCTCGTCGTCTTGCAGGGAATGGACACGTCCGGCAAGGGCGGGGCCATCAAGGCGCTGGACCGCATCGTCGAGCCGTTGGGCATGCGCGTCGCCCAGTTCGGCGCGCCGACGAAGGCGGAGTTGAAGAAGCATTACCTGTGGCGCATCGAGCAGAAGCTGCCCCCGCCGGGCACGATCGGCATCTTCGACCGCTCGCACTATGAGGATGTCCTCGTCGTGCGCGTGCGCAACCTGGTGCCGCCGGAGGAGTGGGAGAAGCGTTACGACGAGATCAACGCCTGGGAGAAGAAGTGGAGCGACGACGGCGTTGTCTTCCTGAAGTGCATGCTCTTCATCTCGCCGGCCGAGCAGAAGGAGCGCCTGCTGGCCCGGCTGGCCGAGCCGGACAAGCGTTGGAAGTACCGCCCCGGCGACGTGGACGACCGGCTGCTGTGGAACGACTTCATGACGGCCTATCAGGCGGCCCTGACGCGCTGCTCGACCGACTACGCGCCGTGGTACGTCATTCCATCTGACCGCAAGTGGCACCGCGACTGGCTGCTGACCCACATGGTGGCCGAGACGCTGCGCGAGATGAACCCGCAGTTTCCGTCGCCGGACTACGACGTGGCCGCGGAGACCAAGCGTGTCATGGCCAGCTAGGCGCAAGGCCACTTTGGCGCAACGCTGCTGCCGCGCAACCGCTACGGCGGCAGCGCGTATTAGAGGACAGGAGGTAAAACCATGTGTTGTATAGTCAGTCTGCTCGTCTTCATCGGCCCGCGCATCGCCGCCATCGCCTGGTATCTGACCGACGTAACCCGCTGGAACACGGCGTTTAGTAACATCCTCATCCCGCTGTTGGGCGTCGTCTTCCTGCCGTGGACGACGTTGGCCTACGTGCTCATGTCGCCCGGCGGGGTGCAGGGCTTGCAGTGGGCGGTCGTCATTTTCGGCTTCCTGCTCGACCTCGGCGCGCTGGGCGGTGGCGGCTATAGCAACCGCCGCCGTCACAACTAGCCCGTGCAGGATCTATCAGAACGCACAGAGCGCCCGCGGCTGAGCCTGCCGCGGGCGCTCTTGCACCTGGAGGGTGCGGCTCTGTTGCTGCTGGCGACGGGGGCGTACTTCCGGCTGGGGCATCCCTGGTGGCTGTTTCTGCTGCTACTGCTGGCCCCCGATCTGAGTTTACTTGGGTATGCGGCCGGCCCGCGCGTTGGGGCTATGGCCTATAACGTCGTGCATACGATGGTCGGGCCGCTGCTGTTGCTGGCCGCCGGCTGGTGGCTGGGGGCGGGCACGGCCGTGGCGGTGGCTCTCGTCTGGCTGGCCCATATCGGCATGGATCGCATGGTTGGGTATGGGCTGAAGTACCCCGACGAGGCCAAGTCGTCCCACTTCAGCCGCGTCTAGACGGACCACAGACGACAGACCGCCGACCACCGACGGCCTGTCTCATCTAGGCCCAGCGGCGTCTGATTCTCCTGCCCAATTGCCGGCGATCGGGGCATAATCCCGGTCATGCATATCCTTGTCACCAACGACGACGGCGTCCACGCGCCGGGGCTGGCCGCCCTGGTGGACGCCATGAAACCCCTCGGCCGCGTCACCATTCTGGCTCCTGATCACAACTGGTCCGGCGGCGGCCACGTGAAGACTCTCCACCGGCCGCTGCGCGTACTGGAGACGACGCTGGCCGACGGCACGCCCGCCCTGGCCAGCGACGGTGCGCCGTCCGATTGCGTCGCCCTGGCGCTGCTCGGCCGCGTGGCCGAGAAGATCGACCTGGTCGTGTCGGGCATCAACACCTATGGCAATCTGGGCCACGATGTGACCTATAGCGGCACGGTCACGGCGGCGATGGAGGCGGTCATTGCCGGCGTGCCCGGCTTTGCCTTTTCGCTGGCCGCCGACGACATGACGCGCGAGCGCGACTATGCCACCGCCGCGGCCTATGCTCAGCGCATTGTGGCTGCGGCCATCGCCCAGGGATTGACGCGCGACCTGCTGCTGAACGTCAACGTGCCGGCGCTGCCCGCGGCCGACATCCACGGCGTCCGCGTGACCCGGCTGGGGTTGCGCGTCTACCGCGACCGGCTGGACGCCCGCCGCGACCCACGCGGCGTGCCCTACTACTGGATCGGCGGCGACTACCCCACCGGCGTGCCCGACCCCGGCACCGACTTCGAGGCCCTGCGCGACGGCTACGTTAGCGTGACGCCGCTCCAGCTAGACCTGACCTGCCATAGCACGGCCGAGCGGCTGGCGGCGTGGGAGTGGGGGATAGGGGATAGGGATTAGGGGCTAGGGAAGAGCGCTCTTCCCTAGCCCCTAGCCCCTACTTAGCGTCCAGCGCGGCCCGCTTGCGCGCTTGCAGGGCGGCGGCCTCGGCGCGGACGCGCTCGGCGCGCGCGCCATGCAGCCGGTAGAAGCTCAGGAAGACGAAGGCCAGCACCAGGCCCAGTGTGGTGAAGCCGCCGGTCAGCAGCCGCATCCCGAAGATGGCCGAGGCCGGCTGCTCCGGGAAGAGGACGCCCGCGGTCGGGTTGACGTAGCCGGTGACGGTGAAGACGATGGCCGTCAGGATGCCCTGGATGACGAAGGCGAAGCGGATGACCAGGCCGTTCATGCCGAAGAACGTGCCCTCGCGGCGCGCGCCGGTCAGTAGCTCGTCCTCGTCGGTGATGTCGGCGATGAGCGGGTTGGTCAGCATCAGCAGGCCGGCCAGGCTGAGGCCGAAAAGGGTCGTGCCGATCAGCCCGGCCTGGAAGGTGCGCGGGAAGAAGAAGTAGAGCGCCGTGGCCGCGCCCAGCAGGCAGGCCGCCCGCAGCGCCCGCCAGGCCCCAAAGCGCCGCGCCAGCGCCCACCAGATGGCCATCGCCGGCAGCGCGGCCAGGAAGGCCGCCGCCAGCAGCACCGAGTTCTGCGTCTCCGCGTCCAGCGTCAGGCCGAACAGCGTCGTCGGCCCCTGGATGGCCAGGACGTACTTGGCGTAGAAGGGGATGGCCGCGGCCAGACCCAGGAAGACGTACTCGATCATCAGGTTCGCGCCCAGGAAGGCCACGAAGTCGCGGTTGCGCAGCGTCAGGCGCATGGACTCCATGAAGGGCGGCGACGGCTCGGCGGCGAACTCCGGCCGCTCGCGGCTGCCCAGCAGGCCGAGGATGAGCGAGACGAGAGTCACGCCGGTGAGCAGCGCGGCCATGCCGCCGCGGTTACTCCAGTCGGCCCCGGCCAGGATGGGCGGCAGGGCCACGCCGACCAGCAGGCCGAAGATGGAGAAGATCTCTCGCCCGGCGGAGAGGCCCGCCCGCTCACTCTCGCTGCTGGTCATCTCCGGGAAGAGGGCCGTCCAGTTCATGACGTAGACCGTCCAGAAGAGGTCGAACAGCAGGACGATGCCCAGGAAGTAGAACAGCGTCGTCAGTTCCGACCAGGCGACGGCCTGGCCGAAGGGGAACCACAGCAGGAAGAAGGTGATGACCAGCGGCACGAGCGAGCCGGCGATCCAGGGCACGCGGCGGCCCCAGCGCGTGCGCGTGCGGTCGGACCAGTAGCCGGAGAGCGGGTCGTTGACCGCGTTCCAGACGCCATAGATCGCCCAGACCACGCCGATCCAGGCTGCGCGGACGCCGAGAACGTCGATGTAGAGGAACTGGACGTAGGTGGAGAAGGCCTGGTAGGACAGGGCGACGCCGAGGGAGCCGGCGGCGTAGAGGAAGCGTGTGGAGCGGGGGGTGCGGGCAGAGTTGGGCATGGGCGACTCGTTGATGTGGACTGAGGGCGAATTCTAGCCCAGAACAGCGGTACGGCAACGGCTGTGGCGCGATTCTCCGAATCGCAGACCTCAGACCGCGGCAACGGCTGTGGCGCGATTCTCCGAATCGCGAGGCCACGGTTGGCGATTCGGAGCATC
>JAIBAS010000484.1 GCA_019695075.1 Promineifilum sp.
TTACGCGCCGGCGCGGCCGTGGAGCGCATCCTCATCGAGGGCGACCTGGAGCCGACGGCCGCCGGCGTCGTCCTGGCCGGCGGCGAGACGCTTCGCGCCGGCGTTGTTCTGTCCAACGCCGACCCGCGGCGGACACTCTTCGATCTCGTCGGCCCGCAACACCTGGAGCCGGAGACGATGCGCGCCGTCCGCAACATCATCTACCGCGGCAGCACCGCGCGCGTCGATCTGGCCCTCAACGGCCTACCCGACTTCGCCGGCGCGACCGGAACCGAGCAACTGGGCGGGCGCGTCCGCGTCAGCCCCAGCCTCGACTACCTTGAGCGGGCCTACGACGCCGCCAAGTACGGCCGCGCCTCCGAGCGCCCCTACCTGGAGATCGTCGTTCCCACCCTCAGCGCCCCGTCCCTGGCCCCAGCCGGCCACCACATCCTGACGATCACCGCCCTCTACGCCCCCTACGCCCTGCGCGACGGCGACTGGGCCACCGAGGCGTCCGCGTTTGGCGACAGGGTGCTGGACGTGCTCGAAGGCGTCGCCCCCGGCACGCGGGCCAGGGTCGTCCACTGCCGCGTCGTCACGCCACTCGACCTGGAGCAGCGCTATGGCCTGACCGAGGGCAGCATCTACCACGGCCAGATGGGGCTGGACCAGATGTTGGTCATGCGGCCCATCCCCGGCTGGAGCCGCTACGAGACGCCGGTGCGCAATCTGTACCTCTGCGGCGCGGGGGCGCACCCCGGCGGCGGCGTCACCGGCGCGCCGGGCTACAACGCCGCCCGCGCCGTCCTGGCCCGCTGATTGAGTGCCTGGCACTCTCTGGAGTGCCTGGCACTTTCTGGGAAAAATCTCAGAAGGTGCATCCCACCTTCTGAGGTGGGTTGCACCGGATGTAGGCGGCTTGCCGCCACAACTTGTTTCCCATATCATGCGTATTGAAATTGGGACTCAACAATAAGGAGCGAACCCAATGTCACGCAGATTGTTACTTCCTATCCTGCTCGTCGCCCTCCTACTTTCCATCGCTGCCCAGGACGGCAAAAGCTACAGCGCCGACCGCTTCGACGTGGACGTCGCCGCTCAGGACGATGGCGCACTGCTCGTCACGGAGACGGTCGCCTTCCGCTTCGTCGGCGGGCCGTTCAGCTTCGCCTTCCGCGAGCTGCCGACCGACCACACCGACGGCATTACCAATATCGTCGCCGGAGTGGACGGCGTGCCCTGGCCTGAAGGAACCGGCCCCGGTCAGGTCGAGATCAGCGGCGGCAACCCCATTCGGATCGAGTGGCATCTGTCGCCCACGTCCGACGTGGTGCAGGACTTCACCCTCTCTTACCAGGTGCTCGGCGTCGTCCGGCGCGGCGAACAGGCCGACGTGCTCGACTGGCAGGCACTGCCCGACGACTACGACTACGATATCGCCAGCAGCACCGTGACAGTCCGCTACCCCGCCGGCATGACCCGGCAAGGCGAGCCGGAAGTGCTGGCCGGCAAGGCCGACTTCGCCGCCGGCGGCAATCAGGTCGTCTTTACTCAGGGCAACCTGTCAGCCGGCGACCCGCTGGTGGTGCGCCTGTCCTTCCCGCCGGGCAGTTTCGTCGGCGCGCCGCCTGCCTGGCAGACGCAGCAAGAGGCCCAGAACCGCTGGTCGTGGGCCTGGATCGCCGCCGCCGTGGCGACGCTCGTCGGTGGCCTGGCGGCCATTTTCGCCGGCATGCGCGGCTTTGCCCAGACGACGCGCAAGACCGACTTGCTGCTGCACAAGCCGCCCGCGGACATCCCGCCGGCCCTGGCCGGCTGGTTGTTCAACCAGTCCATCACCTGGCCCCACGGCCTGGCGACGCTGCTCGACCTGGCCGGCCGCGGCGTCGTGGCCATCGACGAGGCCACCGAGAAGAAGTGGTATCGGTCGGCCGACTTTCTCATCACGCTATTGAAGCAGCCGACCGACGCTCGCCCCCACGAGCGCGCCCTGCTCGACCTGCTGTTCACCGGCCGCTCCGGCGCGCCCCAAGACGCCGTCAAGATGTCCGACATGGGCCGGCTGATCACCTCGTCACGCTGGAAGACCTACACCGAAAGCCTGGAGGCCGAGGCCGACGCGCAGGGCCTTATCAGCGCCGAGGCCAAGGGGCGGCGCAATCGCTTTCTGGTCTGGGGCGTCATGCTCCTATTCCTGGCGCTGGCGGTCTTGCTGCTGACCTTCCTCTTCGGCTCGATGTTTGGCTTCTGGCCCTTCGTGCTGGCCGCGGCCGTGGCCCTGCTAGGCCTCGTCGCGTTCATCGCCGGCGCGGCCATCTCGCCGCTGTCCGACCGTGGCGCGAAACTGGCCGAGACCTTTGCGCCTTTCCGCCGTTTCATCGAGCAGGTCTCCCGTGGTAAGATGGACGTGCCCGACCCGGCGTACTATGAAGCGCACTTGCCCTACGCCGCCGCCTTTGGCTACGCCGTGCCCTGGGTCAAGAAACAGGTTGATGAGGGCTATAGCGCAGTACCGGCGTACTTCCACGCCCTCAACGCGGACGACGGCTCTCATATCGCCGTCTGGTTAGTCGCCGTCACAGCCGCGACGAACTCCGGTGGGTCGGCTTCGCCCGCTTCGGGCGCGGGCGCGGCCGGGGCCGGGGCAGCCGGCGGCGGGA
>JAIBAS010000540.1 GCA_019695075.1 Promineifilum sp.
CGTGCGGGGCGGCCGGGTCAGCGACCGGCGCGGCCGGTACGTGCTCGGTCAGCAACGCGCCGCACTCAAGGCAGAACTTGGCCGTGGCGCGGTTCTCGCGGCCGCAGCGCTCACAAGCCACCGTCAGGGCGGCGCGGCAGTGGCGGCAGAAGCGCGCTTCGGGGCGGTTGGGCTGGCCACACGCCGCGCAGGAAAGAAACCGGGTTTCTAGCTGGGCAACCTCAACCGGTTCGGCCGGCGGCGGCTCCGGCGCGGCGCTATCCGGGGCGATGGCCGGCGCGACCGACTCGGCCGTGTCCTGCTTGTGCCCGCAACGATAGCAGAAGCGCGAGCCGGGCCGCAGCACAGCATTGCAGACGGCGCAGGCCGGCAAAGGTCCGCTGCCCAGCGGCCGGCCGCAGGCGTTGCAGAACACCGCCCCGGTTCGGTTGACAGCTGTGCAGTGCGGACACGTGGTCGCCAAGGGGACTACTCCAGCTTGCGCGTCAACTGGCGCGTAGCATATTGTAGCTGCTTGGTCGCCGTGGCGTCGAGGGCGGCGCGATTGTCCAGCGCTTCGGCCTGTTGTTGCAGCGTCCGCGCCAGCTTGGTCTCGCCCATGTCGAGTAGCCGCGTGGCGGCGGCGTGCAGGCGGCGCGTGGCCGTCGCCAGGTCGCCGGCAGCGGCCTCCTCCAGGGCGCGCGTCTGTAAGTTGAAGGCCACCACGCGCTCGACGTAGCCCATCACGCGCGCATCAGCGGCCGCGTCGGCGGCCGCGCCCTCGGCGAACTGGGCGATGAGATCGGCCCGCGCCGTCACCCGGCCCGCGCCGACGGGGTCGCTGCTGAGCACGGCCTGGGCCAGCCGGTACTCGCCCGGGCCGCGCGGCGGGACGATCAGTTCCAGCAAGAAGGCCGGCGGCGCGCCCCACTCCATATCGCCCAGGGCGATGGAATAGCTGCCGCCGGCGTTCGGCCCCGGTGGCGTGTGGCTCAGCGCCGGCTTGACGCGGGTGATACGCCGCAGTTCCACGCCCGGCGTCAATTGCAGCTTCAGCTCCGAGCGGCGAAAGCCGACCGCCTGAGCCGCGGCCAATTCGGCGCGGAAGATGTCGGGCAGGCCACCGGGATCGGCCACGAAGTGGGCTTGCCCGCCCGTCTGCTCGGCCATGGGAATGAGCAGGTCTTCGTTGAACTCCGTGCCCAGGCCGAGGGTGCTGATGGCGTAGCCGGCCTCGGCCGCCCGCGCTGTCCAGGCCAGGCAGCTATTGTGGTCGCGGGTGAAGCCGTCGGTCAGCAGGATCATGCGCGCGGCGTAATCGGGCGCGGCCCCGTGCTGCAACTCCTGGAAGCTCAGGGCCATGCCCAGGCCCATGTAGGTGTCATCGCCCAGGCTCAGCGATTCGACCGAGCGAATGATCGGCCGCAGCCGCCGCTTCTCGCGCCCGGAGGTCAGCGGCAGCACCGTCTCCGCCCGCGCGGCAAAGGCGACCAGCGACAGGCGGTCGGCCGGGCGGGCCTGCTCCAGCACGACTTTGAGGGCATCGACCACGTAATCGATGGGCCGGGGGTAGCGCTGCAAGGACGCCGTGGTGACGTTCTCGAACTGCCACACGGGGATGCCATCGGCGATGACCTCCTGCACCAATCCCTGCGCGGCCAAATCCTCGAACTGCTTCGGCGTCAGCAGGGGGATGCGCATGGAGGCGCTGACGTCGATGACCAGGGCCAGGTTGACCGGGGCCGACGCGCCGCGCCGCGGCAGCCGCGGTTCCAGCAAAGCGTAGACCAGTTGCGGCTGGGCAGGGGCCGGGTAGGCGGGGCGGTTGAGGGTAAAGCCAATGCTAAGCAATAAAGCCGTCCTGGACTCTCTGCCATTGAGCATGCATGCACTCGTTCAGCGTGACCGACCTATAGCTGACCAGGCCTTGCTTTGCGAACTGCGTCAACGAGTTCTGGAAGCCGGTTGCGTCGCCTCAAGTAGCCGATCAAATCCAACGCCCTCGCGGAAATGGTATCGCCCTTGATCTCCTCCGGATTAAAGCCGAGATTGCTCGTCAGTTCTTCCAGTTCAGACACATTGAAATAGGTAGCCAACGCATTATGGAGTACGCTTTCTGGAATATCCTCAAGTGTTTCGGTCGAGACTCTTTGAGCTATTGCATGGTCATGCATCGTCTCAGGCGTCTTCGGCAGTTTCCAGTTGGGATCACGCCGCCGGAATAGTTTGGCCGGAGGTAGGTCTTGTCTCCAAGCGAATTGGTAATTCTCATCTTCCTCACGCTTCAAAAAGCGGCTGCGTTCAAGAACATACATGAGATTCCTGACAGCCATGTCGCGTAGCCTAGGAGTTGACGAAATAAGGATAGAACCAGCGGTTGCTCGAGTCATCAGTTCCACCACGTCAAAGATCGCCTTCTCCACAATCCACTCAAGCAGGTCATACACTCCGATTCGTGCGCGATCCACGACCTCCAAGGTACTATATTGCAGGCTGCCCAAGATAAACCCCCAATTGAGATCCAGCATGTCCTGCAGCCAAGCATTCATCTGGACGTGTGCTTGTTTCGATACCGCTTCAAAATCAAACACCGTTGCCATGTCATTTGCATACCAGTTGTCGGGGTGCTTCAAGGCATCCAGCGTGTCTCCAAAGATGCCGTGTCCCTTGAACTCAAAGTGCTTGAGCACGCCCTCAAGAACCTCTTCATCCTCGGTCGAGGATGGCGGCTCATCGCCGGTGAATAGCACTTCCCTCAGTCGGTGTCGCAGTTGGCCGCCACTATGCCAGAAGCAGGGGACATACCATTGTTGGAAACCAATACCTCTCAATCTTTCTGTGCCTCGCTCCCACAGGTCGGCGTCTTCCTTTCGAGCCACGGCAATGACTGAAAGTTGATCGTTACGAAATAACTCATATTTGTTCAGCATTTCCAGGGTCTCGATACGTCGAATTCTGTCCAGTACAATTACTACTCTAGAGGGTAGTGCCTCTTGACCAAGCAAGCGAAGTAGCATGCTCTGTAGTTCGCTTTTGCTAGCTGATTGAAGATTACCGAACTCACGCCCAAACCATTCAATCGTGTAGCTCGTTGTCTGCCGATTATCGCCCGCCTTCTGACCGACATTGCGCCTAAAGAACGATTTATCGAGAGCCGTTGTCAACTCAACTCTCTTGATGATGCGAGGCTGCTCAGCCTCGATCGGTGCACCCGTCAGTACACCCATAGTGTACTCATTGGCCTTGACTTCAAAGCGGGAGGAGTGATCGTGAAGGTCCTCCTTGACCTCGAAGTAGAAGACGAGCAACGCCCCGTACTTCTCGCCTCTTTCGGCCAGGGCAAGCTGTGCCTGACGTACAGCGCCCCGGACAAGCGAAGTGCCGCCAAAACGCCCATACCCGGTCAGAACAAACCGCCCGCCCCTCGAATGACTGATGAAGCTCTTCAGCCGATCGAAGCTTTCGGTCAGGATAAGTTCATCCAGCACCTGACCCTGACGCTGCGCGATCATATCGGGGACAACTAACCGCCTCGTTAATCGGCTTGTACGTCTAGTTGTAGGCGTCACTGAGGGGCTAATGGTTCCGTCACTGCGAGCAGGCCCGATAATGGTCTCGCCTGATCTGGCGACTGACGATGGAGCGATGGAGGAGACTTCTTTTCTCAGTTTCTGGCGGGCAGACTGCCGATGGCGAAAGCGGCCACCCAAGACCACACCCGCCCCCGCGACGAGCAAGCCCAAAGTAGCACCCCCGATCCAAAGAACCTCATCCCCTACAATGGGGCCAGCGAGTCCACCGCCCGCTATTAAGCCGCTCACCCACAGGCTTACCAAGACGATCACCAACACAGCCAATAAGCCTAACACAACGAGCCTTATCCTTATTTGGAAGCGCTTGGGCAGAGAAGCCGCCGGCGCAACCGGGGCGTAGGACGTAGGCGGAGGCGGCGCGCTCACGATACTTCGTGTATTACCTGGTCTAGAAGCTGTTGAGCCAGCAAAGAGCGCTTCGGCGAACTCCATTACAGACCCGAATCGGCCGGACGGCTGAAGGCTCATTGCTGTCCGAATTGCGTGTTGCGCGAATGGCGATATCGTGGGAAGGAATTCGAGCGAGCTAGTGCCAGCAACGCGCACAATGCTTTCAGGTGGTTGTGTGCCCGTAAGTAACTCGAAGATGGTAGCAGCCAATGAATAGATGTCAGAGCGCAAATCTGTACCGCCGAAACCATACTGCTCCGGCGCACTGTAACCCGGCGTAACGGCTCGCGCGCCCAACGTTGTTCGAGCGGTAAGTGAGTCATCAGACTTCGAGATGCCAAAGTCCACAAGCATGGCGCGTCCGTCGGCCGTTACAATGATGTTCTGCGGCTTGATATCACGGTGGATGATCGGTGGTGTGCGCGTGTGCAGATAGTCGAGTGCCTGACAGACCTGGAGGATCCAGGATGTGATCTCATTTTCACTGAACGGTTTACCGCGGGTTCGCAGCATGTCACCGAGGCTTTGACCCTCAACCAGGTCCATGACAAGGTATTGGGCTTGACCGGAAACAAAGAAGTAATCGATAACGCGCGGCAGATTAGGATGGCGAAGATTGGCCAGTAGTTTCGCTTCGCGTCCAAATTGACGCTCTGACTCTGGCGTGGTATCGAGGTTTACCTTCAACGCGCACGGCGCGTCAAGCACCGTGTCCCAAGCATGATAGACCGCGCCCATGCCACCCTGGGCAATAGGGGCAATAATGCGGTATCGGTTATTCAGGAGTTCGCCGCTCTGCAACGTCACTGAAACCCCCTTCTGGTTCTCGGGATAGGCACCTTACCCTATCATAGCGTCGGTTGACGCACTATGCTACAACCCGCGGCTGATGTTGGGTATAATGCTCCGGCAATAGGAAAGTGATGGACGCAATTCTGACTCAGAGCCAAGAGGCCCTGCTCACGCAAACTCGCGACGCCCTCGGCCGCCTGCGCGACATCCTGGCCGACGGCGCCGCCGACCCCGACGGTCGCGCCGCCCTGGTCAAGTCGATCCGGCAGCTCGATGAACTGTTCCTGCTGGTCATCGCCGGCGAGTTCAACTCCGGCAAGTCAGCCTTCATCAACGCCCTGCTGGGCCAGACGTTGCAGCCGGAGGGCGTCACGCCGACGACCGACCAGATTTACCTGCTGCGCTATGGCGAGACGGCCCAGCGGCGGCCGGGCGAGAATGGCGTCTGGGTGCAGACCGCGCCGGTGGAACTGCTCAGCAAGATCACCGTCGTCGATACGCCCGGCACCAACGCCATCATGCGCGAGCACGAGGCCCTGACGGCCGAGTTCATCCCCCGCAGCGACCTCGTCCTCTTCGTCACCTCGGCCGACCGTCCCTTCACCGAGAGCGAGCGCGGCTTCCTGGAGCAGATTCGCAACTGGGGCAAGAAGATCGTCCTGATCATCAACAAGATCGACATCCTCAGCCCGGCCGAAGTCGAGCAGGTCGTCGCCTTCGTCACCGGCGCGGCGCAAACGCTCATCGGCGACGTGGCCGCCGTCTTCCCCGTGTCGGCCCGGCTGGCCCAGGCGGCCAAGCGCGGCCGGCCGGAGCAGTGGGGGCCGAGCCGCTTTGAGCCGCTGGAGCGCTACATCACCGAGACGCTCGACGACGAGGGGCGCTTCCGTCTGAAGCTACTCAACCCACTGGGCGTCGGCGGGCGGCTCATCGGCCAGCGCCTGGAGCAGGTCAACGCCGACCTGGCCACCCTCAGCGGCGACACCAAGCTGCTCGGCGACATCCGCGGCCAGATGGTCTACTACGACGATGACATGAAGCGCAACTTCCGCGCCCGCATCGGCGAGATCGACAACCTCCTCCTGTCGATGGAGAAGCGCGGCAACAACTTCCTCGACGAGCGCCTGCGCCTGGGGCGCATTCCCGACCTGTTGCGCTCCAAGCAGCTAGAGCAAGCCTTCCAGGACGAGGTCGTGGCCGACACGCCGCGCCAGATCGAGGATCGCGTCAACGAACTGGTAGACTGGATGGTGCAGCAGGACTTGCGCCAGTGGACGGCCGTGGCCGATCACCTGGGCAAGCGCCGCGACGCCAACCTGAGCCGCATCGTCGGCGACGCGCCGCGCGAGGGCACGCTGGCCTGGGACCGCCAGCGACTGATCGATTCCATCGGCCGCTCGACGCGGCTGGCGGTGGAGAGCTATGACCAGACGCGCGAGGCGGCCGAGCTGGCCATGTCGGCGCGGCAGGCCGTCGTCAACGCCGGGCTGGCCGGCGTCGGGGCCAGCATCGGCGTCATCATCGCCGTTGTCGCCCACATGGCCTTCCTCGACTTCACCGGCGTTTTTGCCGGTATTGCCCTGGCGGCTTTGGGGGTACTTGTCCTGCCCGCCCGCAAGCGCAAGAGCAAGGGCGAGTTCACCGCCAAGCTGACCGATCTACGCACCCGGCTGGTGGGCAACCTGGAGCAGCAGTTCGAGCGCGAGTTGCGCCGCGGCGCGCAACGCATCGAGGATACCATCGCCCCGTTCGACCGCTTCGTCCGCGCCGAGCAGGCCCGGCTGGGCCAGCAGCAGACGACGCTGCAAGAACTGGAGGCGGAGGTGGCCGATTTGCGGCGGGCGTTACAGCAGGGAGGGTAGCACCTCTCCAGCCCTCTCCCTAACTCTCTCCTAGGGGGCGAGGGAACCAGACGATGACCGACGCGCTCACCGTCCACAAGCTCGACCACGCCGGACGCGAGGTGTGGCAATACCCCGCCCGCGTTTTGGCCCGCAACGCCGGCAGCGTCCGCCTGGAGGCCTTCTTCAACCGCGACGATATGCCCCTCGACTACACAACCTTCAAGCGCGGCGACCGCTTCATCGAGACGTTCTACGCCGACCGCTGGTATAACGTTTTCGCTGTCTACGACCGCGATGACGGCGCGCTCAAGGGCTGGTACGCCAACGTCTGCCGCCCGGCGACGTTTGACGATAGCGCGGTGCGCTGTGACGATCTGGCGCTGGACGTGTGGGTGTCGCCGGCGGGGGACGCGACGGTGCTGGATGAGGACGAGTTCGCCGCGCTGCCGCTGCCGGCCGCCGACCGGGCCGCGGCCCGCGACGCGCTGGCCCAACTGCTGGCGCTGGCGGGCCGTGGCGAGCTACCCACCTAATCCCCAACAGATTGCAGAAAACAACAGGGGCGGACAGTGATCCGCCCCCGTGTCGATCACATAACGGAGGCGACTACACCACCATCTTGCGCCGTCGCCAGCGCCGGATGATGATGATGATGAACAGAACGAAGCCGAGCAGCAGAACAGCGGCGATGATGGGCAGGACGACGGCCAGCAAGGAAACGACCGTGGCGACAATGTCCTCCAGGGTGCTGACGAGCGGGTTGCCGACGCCGGCTGTGGACACGGTTACGACCGGCCGGGCCGCCGCCTTGGTGGCGTGGACGCCGCCGGCCAGCAGCAGCCCCGCGGCCAGCGACAGAATGGGGTGGATGTCGGTGATGACGTTGGCGCTGCCGGCAAACAGGATCGCCCCAGCCGCCGGGCGCACGAAGGTCTGGATGCCGTCGTTGACGCTATCGACCGCCGGTATCTTGTCGGCGACGATCTCGACCACCAGCAGCACGGCAATCAGGCCGATGGCCCACCAGCTGCTGAGCAGGTCGTAGGGCGCTTGCAGCTTGACCAGCGGGTCGCTCATGGGGAAACGCGCCGCCAGGGCCACCACCAGCAGCGGGATGTAGGCGTTCAACCCGGCGCTGCCGGATAGACCGAAAGCGGCGCTCAGGCCGCTAATCGCTTCGAACATAGGAATTCACTCTCTTGGACAAACGCTTGTTGGCCACAATCCTTGGGCCACGATCTCTATGTTCAATACGCCGCCGGAGGCGAATTGTTGCAGCCATCGCCGCCGGGCCAATGGGTCGCCGCTCATCTGGCATTAATCTGATTATTGTAGGGCCTGGCCGGTCGTTGTCAAGATGACAAATCGCCCGACGCGGGCTAAGATGGGCGCAATCCTGGCCAACTGTCCGGCCGCCTGAGGAAGCATATGCCCAAACAACCCACTGCCTACTACCGTCCCCGCAGCATCGACGAGGCCCTCACCCTGCTGCGCCAGCCCAACACCGTGCCCCTGGCCGGCGGCACCGCCCTGCTGGCGACCGAGGCGGGCATCGACGCCGCCGTCGTGGACTTGCAGGACGCCGGCCTGAACAGCCTGACCTGGGCCGACGACGGCCGCGTGCTGCGTCTGGGCGCGATGGTGCGCCTGGCCGACCTTGACGCCTTCCTGTCCCCGCTGAGCGACTTGCAGGGCGCGGCGGCCTTGTTGCGCGCCGCCATCCACCGCGCCGGGCCGAATACCTACCGCCACGCCGCCACCATCGGCGGCATCATCGCCTCGCGCCTGCCCGACAGCGAATTCCTGGCCGCGCTGCTGGCGCTGGGCACGACGGTGAACCTGCGCCTGCCGTCGCCGGAGACGCTCAGCCTGGCCGCCTACCTGGCCGACGACGACCAGCCGCCGGGGTTGATCACCGAGATCGATGTCTACTGGCCGCAGGGGCGCGGCGCGGCCGAGCGCGTGGCCCGCACCCCGTCCGACTACCCCATCGTCTCGGTGACCCTGTGGCAGTCGGACGGCGGCGCGGCCCGGCTGGCGGCG
>JAIBAS010000613.1 GCA_019695075.1 Promineifilum sp.
GGCCGGAGAGCGGGCAGGACGGCGAATTGACAGGGGGTGGGTTGGGGGGTGGCCGTTGGCGTCCGGGTGACGACGGCCGCCGTCGGCGCGGCAGTCGTTACGAGGCCCGCGGTCGCGACGGCAGCGGTCGGGGCCAGGGTGGGCGGCGCGGGGAGGGTACCATCCGTCTCGCGGCAGGCCACGAGCGCCAGCAGACCGAGGAGCACAGCGGCCCACCAACCCGCCCGGCAGCGACGGGCGCGGCCGGCGCTGCGGCCGTAGTCGTCACCGGCAGCCATCCTGCCGTGGGAACGTCCGATCACGATCCTCCTGTCAATCGCGCGCCCGGTCAGGGCATCTCGTTCGTCCCGCCCAGGCGCACCGTCTTGCTGCTGCTCAGCTTGATCGTCTTGCGCCCCTCGCTTGACAGGCCCTGACCGCTCTCCAGGCGCTCGGCCTCGGCCAGCGCGTTCTGGGCCAACTCCACCTCGCCCTGCTCCAGTAACATGGTGTGGGCCGCGCGCAGCTTGCGCGTGGCGTTGGCGATGTCTTGCCGCGCGGCGTCGTCGAGGGCCTGCGTTTGCAGCTTGAAGGCGGTCACCTTTTCGACGATGTTCATCACCCGGCCGTTCACGCCACGGGCGAGGTTCGGGTCGGTCGTCACCTCGGCGGTCAAATCGACGCGCGCCTCCTCGGCCGGCTGGCCGGGCAGGTGGTAGGTCGCCTGCGCCTGGGCGAAGCGGTACTGGCCGGGGTTGCGCGGCGGGATGAGCAGTTCGACCAGGAAGGCCACGCCGCTCTCGGCCAGTTCCGGCAGCCCGAAGGTGACCGTGCGTCCCCGCACCGCGCCGAAGGTGATGTCCTTGATGAGCGGCGTCACCTGCCAGACGCGCCGCGCCTCGACGCCCTGCACCAGCAGCAGCCGGAAGGTCACGTCCTGGGCCACGACTTTCATTTGGGTGAAGACCTGGTCGAAGATGGGGCCGACATCTTCCGGCCCCTTCATCAGGAAGGCATCGCCCAGCTCGCCCGTCCGCTGGGCCAGGTCGAGCAGCAAGTCTTCGTTCCAGTCCGAACCCAGCCCTAGGGCGATCAGGGGCACGCCGGCGGCGGCGACGCGGTCGGCCTCGGCGCGGCAGTCATCTTCGCCGGTGGTCTGGCCGTCGGTCAGGACGATCAGGCGGCTGGCGACGGCCGGCGTCAGCGCCTTGGCGATCTCGGCCAGGCCGGCGCGCATGGCCGGGGCCATCTTCGTGCCGCCGCCCGCCTCCAGCCGGCTGATGCGGTCGGACAGGGCGGCCCGGTTACCGGCGGTCGTGGCCGGGATGAGCACATCGCTATGGACGTTGAAGGCGATGACGGCGACGGTGTCAGTCGGTTCCAGCCGGCCGATGAGCGTCTGTACGGCCTGGCGCAGTTGCTTGATCTTCGGGCCGCTCATCGAGCCGCTGCGGTCGAGCACGAGGCTGAAGTTGAGCGGCAGGCGCGCCGTGGACGTGCCGCGCGTGCCGCTGCTGCCCGGCCGCGCCTCGAAGTAGGCGTAGAGCAACTGCGGCTGGGCCATGTAGGGCAGGTACGCCTTGTTGAACAGACCGCTGAATTCCATCGTGTTGGCCATCGCCTTGTCTCCTTCTGTGAACGAACGCGATTCGGGAGAATCGCGCCACAAACGCGATTCGGGAGAATCGCGCCACGCGCTACTCTAGGTAGACCGCCAGGGCGCTGATGTTGTCCTCGCCGCCGTTGTCAAAAGCCGCGGCCACCAGCCGGTCGCAGGCCGCCTGTGGCGTGGCGGCGTTGGCCAGGATGGCGGCGATCTGTGGGTTGCGCACCATCTCCCACAGGCCATCGGAGCAGAGCAGCAGCCGGTCGCCGGCCTGAATGGCCAGCGGGAAGAGATCGACCTTGATGTCCTCCTGCTCGCCCAGCGAACGATAGACCTCGTTCTTCTTGGGGTGGCTGTAGATCTGCTCCTCGGTGATCTGGCCGGCCTTGAAGAGGCTGAAGACGAGCGAGTGGTCCTGAGTCAGTTGGCGCAACTCGCCGCCGCGCATCAGGTAGGTGCGGCTGTCGCCGACGTTGGCCACGGCCGCCTTCGAGCCGACGATGAGCACGGCGGTGATGGTCGTGCCGCGCCGCGTGCCGGTCTCCTGCCGCTTGCGATAGACCAGCCGGTTGGCCTCGGTCACCAGCGTGCGCAGCGTTTCTTCCACCGTTGGCGAGGCCTGCGGGGGGGAGAGCCTGTGCGTCGCCGACCGCAAGTCGAGCAGGATGTGGCCCTCGATGAAGTCGCGGAAGGCCCCTCGCACCGAGTCGCGGCTGGCCTTCTCGCCTTGCTGGTAGCCGCCCATGCCGTCGGCGACGATGTAGAGGCCCATCGGCTCGGCCGCGCCGCTCTGGTCGAGACTGTAGTCGAGCTTGGCCACGTAGTCCTCATTGTGGCTGCGCACCTTGCCGGCGTGGGTGGCCGAGCCGGAGTTCTGGCGCAGGGCGCGTCGCTGGATGGCCTGCATGCCGGTCAGGGTGATAGCGTCGGGGGCGGCATCGGGATCGGGCGGGCGGAGATGGGCGACGGTCGGCGCTTCGGAGGGTTCGCTGGCTGGCGGTGGCTCGCGACGGGACGCGGGCTCGCGACGGGGCGCGGGCTCGCGAAG
>JAIBAS010000137.1 GCA_019695075.1 Promineifilum sp.
GTTTCAATCGCCTTCAGGGCGATTCTTCTATTTAGACTGCAACCCCTTGCAGGGGGGGCGGCGGGGACTTGGATTTCATAACCACTGTCGGCCACCAACACGTCCAGTGTAGCATATACCGCTTGCCCTGTCTATCCCCTATCGGCATGATTTTGCCCGCCGGCGGCATGGCGACAGCCTCGACCATGCCACTGGAACCGGTTCCACGTCGCCAAAATGGCCTCGCCAAGGCTCTCAATCGGCCTCCAACCCCCCACAGGTGGGGGGTATCACCTCTCACATGGCGACAACCTCCAAAACCCGTTTACCCCCCCCGGCCGTCGCCAAAAATGTTTACCACGGTTCAATTTTCATTTTGCCACGGTTGACCCACGCGAGGCAAGGCCGCACCCCAGGACGCCGAGTACACCAAGTGGATGAGCTTAGCGCGCTTTGCGCCTGGCGCAAGAGCCTTCCGGCAGGGCAATCGCATACGCGTCATGTCTGCCTTGCGCCAACGGTTGAAACCCGTCGGCTGGTAGGCAAAACACGTTAAAACGTGTTCGCGGCGCGCCGGGCAACCCGTTTCAACGGGTTTTGTCTGTCAGACGCGGTGTTTCAACCCGCGTCGCGGCTATAGGCGATTGCCCTGAGCCTCCTGGCGGCCGGGCGCGAGCGTTTTGCCTTTCTTGCGCCTCCCTCCCCCGACGACCTCCAGCGGAGCGTAGTCCGTGGCGGGCGTAGGGCGCGAGCGTTTTGCCTTTCTTGCGCCTCCCTCCCATGTCGCCCATAATCGCCCCAGACAAGGAGCACGTCCCATGACCATCACCCAACCCTCGCCCGCGCCCATCCCCGCCGCCGCCGCCCCCGGCCCACGGGGCGCGCCCCTGGCCGGCGTCGCCCGCGACCTCATCGCCGGCGCGCCGCGCTACATCAGCCGGCTGGCCGACGCCTATGGCCCGTTCGTCCGCTTCAACGTCTTTCGCAACCGCTTCTATCTGATCAGCGACCCGGAGATGATCCGCGAGGTGCTGGTGACGCAGGCGGCCAACTTCCCCAAGGACCAGCGCGACGTGGACATCCTCGACCGCGTTGTCGGCCACGGCCTTGTCTCGGCCAACGGCGAGGAGCACCGCCGCCAGCGCCGCCTGACCCAGCCCGCCTTCCACACCCGCCGCATCGACGCCTACGCCGGGACGATGGTCGAATACACTGAGGCCATGCTCGACGAGTGGGACGCCGGCTGGCCGGCCGGCGAAGTCCGCGACGTGGCCGAGGCGATGCGCGAACTGACCATGTACATCGTCGCCCGCACGCTCTTCGGGGCCGATCGCGTGGCCATGCGGGCCACGGCCGAGCGCATCGGCGCGGCCATCCACGCCCTGCAGGCCGTCGCCGACAAGGAGTTCCAGTCGCCCTTCCTGCTGCCCGAGTGGTTGCCCACGGCCCACAACCGCCGCCGCCGCGCCGCCGCGGCCGTGCTCTATGAGACCATCGACCGGCTCATCGCCGAGCGCCGCGCCGCCGCCGGCGGCGGCGAAGTGGCCGACCGCGGCGACCTGCTGTCGATGCTCCTCCTCTCCCGCGACGAGGCCGGCGACCGCATGAGCGACGCCGAAGTGCGCGACCAGCTGGTGACGCTCTTCGTCGCCGGGCACGAGACGACCAGCAACGCCCTGACGTGGACGTGGTATCTTCTGTCGCAGCACCCGGCGGCCGAAGCGCGGCTACACGAAGAAGTGGACGCCCTCGGCGACCGCCCGCCGGCCCTAGCCGACCTGCCCCGCCTGCCCACCACCCTGCAAGTCATCAAGGAGGCCATGCGCCTCTACCCGCCGGCCTGGGTGGTCAACGTCCGCCGCGCCGCGGCGGCGACCACCATCGGCCCCTACGCCATCGGCCGCGGCGACCGGCTGTGGATCTCGCCCTTCGTGATGCATCGCCGGCCGCAGTTCTTCCCCGACCCGGAGCGCTTCGACCCCGACCGCTGGACGCCGGAGCGCGAGCGGGCGCTGCCCAAGTTCGCCTACATGCCCTTCGGCGGCGGGCCGCGGGTGTGCATCGGCAACGGCTTCGCCCTGATGGAGGCCCACCTCATCGTCGCCGCCGTCGCCCGCCGCTACCGCCTGCGCCTGCGGCCCGGCCACGCCATCGACCTGAACGCCCAGATCACGCTGTCGAATCATGGGGGCATGCCCATGACGGCCGAGCGGCGGGGCTGAAAGCGGAAAGGATATCTCACGCAAAGCCGCAAAGCGCGCCAAGATCAGAAAGATTATCTGAGCTTGGCGCGCTTTGCGTTAAGTTCTTACTCCTCTTTCTCAATCGTCCACTCGTCCAAACTGCCCATCCCCCGCCCGGCGTCATCGACCGCGCTCCGCAACATCGCCAGTGGCCGGGGCACGCCCGGCGACACCGGCCGGAACCTGTCCAGGTTGCCGTCGATGAGGTCGCGCAGCGGGTCGCCGTCGGCGCACTTGGCGCGGGCGCGCCGCAGCAGTTCGTGGGCCGCGCGGGCGCTCTCCGGCGAGGCGTCAGACTGCCACAGCAGCGTGCAGGCGACGTTGTTCAGGTCGGCCGGCGACAGCGCGTCGATCCGGGTCGGGTCCTGGGCCAGGTAGTCATAGCGGAAGATTTCGGCGTCGGCGC
>JAIBAS010000372.1 GCA_019695075.1 Promineifilum sp.
ATGGGCGCTCAGACCCCGGCGCCGCCGCTGATCCAACTGGAGGCGCAGCGTGTCTTTGAGCGCGGGCCGCGGCCGTCAGAGTGGGCGCCACGGCCGTTGTCCAACCTCCATCGCCGGCGCGCCGACGGGTCGAGCGGCCCCGTGCCCGGCCACGTCTCGGTCGATGAGCGCTTCGGCTGGTACATCATCGCCGAGCGGCGCGGCAGCTTCCTGCCCACCATCGCGCCCGGCACCTGGCTGCTGGCCGACAGCGAGATCGACGAACGGCCGCCGGCCGCGCGCGACTACGTCGTCGTCGGCAGCAGTCGCGCTGGCTTGGGCAGCATCACCGCCAATCCCATCTCATACTCCACGGCTTTGCCCTATTGCTATCTGGGCTATCGCGTTTTCGGGCCAGACGGCGCGGCCCAGCTCATCCTCGACGATAGCCGCCAGACGGCCAGCGGCGGCGATCTGCTGGTGCTGGCCGTGGTCGAGGGCTTCTGGCTGGCACTGGATGGACAGCCCGCCGCGGGTCAATTCGCCGCGGGAACGGCGTCAGGGGGGATCAATGGCTAAACATGTGCTCGTCATCGGCGCGACGCTGCTGGATACCAAGGGCAAGCCTGTGGCTGGGCTGGCCCCGGCCATGTCCAACCCGGCCGAGATTCGCTCGACCCGCGGCGGCACGGCCCGCAACGTCGCCGAGAACCTGGCCCGGCTGGGGGCCGACGTCGTCCTCGTTTCCGCCGTGGGCGACGATACCACCGGTCGGCAACTCATGATCCAGACGGCCGAGGCCGGGGTCAACCTCGACTACGTTGAAATGGTCGCCGGCGCGCACACCGGCTCCTACATCGCCCTGCTGGAGGAGGACGGCCAGTTGGCCGTGGCCCTCGACGACGTGCGCGTCATGCAAACCATCGACGCCGCCTACCTGGAGGCGCGCCGCGACCTCTTCACCGACGCGGCCATGGTCATGTTCGACGGCAGCCTGGGCGAGGAGGCCATGGCCACGGTCGTGCGGCTGGCCCGCGAGGCGGGCGCGCTGCTCTGCGCCGATCCCTCGTCGGCCCGGCTGGCCCATAGGCTACGCCCTTATCTGCCCTATCTGCACTTGCTCGTACCCAACGAGATCGAAGAGGCCGCCCTGTGCGCCGTCGACTTTGCCGGCCACGACCCCACCGCCAGCCTGGCTCTGGCCCGGCGTCTCACCAGCGCCGGCGTTGCCAACGTCGTCGTCACCCTGGCGGACTACGGCCTGGACTACGCCACGGCCGACGAGATCGGCTACATCCCGCCCTCGCACACACACATGATCGACAGCACCGGCACGGGCGACGCCGTCACCGCGGCCATCCTGTTCGGCATGCTCAACGACCTGCCGCCCATTGAGGCCATTCGCCTGGGCGCGGCCGCCGCTGCCCTAACCCTCCAGTCGCCCGACACCGTCGTGCCGGACTTGAGCCTGGATATGTTGTATGATCACCTGATTGTGTAGGGGGTATGCCAACCGCCGACCACCGACCACCGACCGCCGACGACAGACGACAGACGACAGACCACGGACGACTGACCCACTGAACACTAACCCACTGAACACTAACCTACTGCTTCCTCATCCCTCATCCTTCATCATGACTAACACCTTCGGCTTCATCCTTTGCATCATCTACGTCTTCGGCATGATCGGCCTCGCGGAGGGGCTGCGCCGTTGGCGAGGCTACGGCTCCGGCTTCACGCGCAAAGTCATCCACATCGGCGTGGGCATGATGAGCTGGTTCTTGCCCTTCCTGTTCACCTCGCCCTGGCCGTTCGTCGCCGCCTGCGGCGGGTTCATGATCCTCAACCTGCTCGACTGGCGCTACGGCTTCTTCAATGCCATGCAGAGCAGCAACCGCAGCAACCTGGGCACGGTCTACTTCCCCCTGGCCGCGGCCGTGGTCGCCCTGGTGTTCTGGGATCAGCCGCCGCTGATGGTTGCCGCGCTGATGCCGCTGACCTGGGGCGACGGGCTGGCCCCGGTGGTCGGCGCGGCCTACGGGCGGCACATCTACCGCATCCACACCAGCACGCGCTCGCTGGAGGGGTCGGCCGGCTTCTTCGTGGCCGGTTTCGTCTTCACCTGGCTGGCGCTGTGGGTCATGCCCGGCCTGCCCGACATCAGCCCGGTGCAGGCGTTGCTGCCCGCGCTGGTGATCATGGCCATCACTACCGTCATTGAGGCGGTGTCGATCTGGGGGCTGGACAACCTGGCCGTGACGGCCGCGGCGATCCTCATCTTGCGCGTCTGGCCGTTCTGAGCGCCTACCAACCCTCGTCGCCGATCAGCGGCACGAACGCCACCGGCGCGAGCTTCTCCTCGCGCATGCCGCCCTCCGCCCGGCGCGTCACGCGCACCAGGTGTTGCTGCTGCCGGCTGCGGCCGACAGGCATGACCAGCCGCCCGCCCACGGCCATCTGCGCCCGCAGCGATTCGGGCACGGCCGGCCCGCCCGCGGCGACGATAATGCCGTCGTAGGGGGCGTGCTCCGGCCAGCCGCGCGTGCCGTCGCCCTGATGCACGTGGACGTTGTCATAGCCGAGCGCCGCCAGCCGCGCGCGGGCGTAATCGACAAGCTCGGGGTGGCGCTCCACGGTATAGACCTCGCCGACGATGCGGCTGAGGACGGCCGCGGCATAGCCCGACCCCGCGCCGACCTCCAGCACGCGGTCGTCCGGCCCCAGCCCCAGCGCGGCGATCATGTAGGCGACGACGTAGGGCTGCGAGATGGTCTGGTGGGCGGGGATGGGCAGAGGGGTGTCGTCGTAGGCGTAGGGGCGCTCGGACTCCGGCACGAAGTGTTGGCGCGGGACGAGCCGCATGGCCCGCAGCACGGCCGCGTCGCTGATGCCCCGCCCGGCGATCTGGTCGGCCACCATCCGCTCCCGCGCCGCCGCAAACCGCGCGTCCTCGTCCATAGAGAGAATCTAGCGCAAACTCGTTGCCGCGCAATAGACCGCCGACCGCGGACGATAGACCACTGACTTACTGACCTACTGACCACTGCCCACTGACCCCAACCTTTTCCTCTGCGTCATGCTGCCGGCCATCCCGCCCGCTTTGCGTCGCGGCGACTTTGGGCTAAGCTCTGGGCAGCGGACTTACTGGAAGGCCCTATGACCGGATTACTGTGGCAGATCTTTAACGTCCTTAAGGAAGTGCTCAACCGGACGATCAAGTTTCCGGAGTTGCTGCTGACTCTGCTGGGCTTTAGCGCCACCAAGAAACTGCGCCTGCGCGTGGTCATCCTGCGCGACGAACGCGGCCTGCCCCTGGCCAGCAACGAGGAAGCCCAGCCGGCCTATGAGGAGGCCCGCCGCATCTTCGCCCGCATGGCCGGCGTGTCGGTCGAGCCGGCCGGCTGGCGCGTCGTCACCGCGCCCCACGCCGCGCCTAAGGCGGCCCTCGACGTGCATTGCACCGACGGCGCCTGGCAGGACGACCTGGGCACGGCCGGCGGGTTCTTCCGCAGCCTGATGGCCAGGACGACCGGCGGCACGCTCACTGGCTATGGCCAACCCCTGACCGTTTTCATCGTCCGCAGCATGTCAACCCACAATGGCTGTTCGCTGGGTGCGGCGACCGACTACGTGACCGTCGAGGCCAAGACGCTGCGCACCACTCGCCGCCTGCTGGCCCACGAGGTCGCCCACGCATGCGGCCTGTGGCACTCCAAGAACCCGGCCAATCTCATGGCCCCACGCGGCCCCGGCGAAGAGCTGGCCCACTGGCAGGCCGCCGTCCTGCGCACGTCGCGCCACGTCACCTTCTTTTAGAACGACCGCCGACCGCGGACGACAGACCACAGACGACAGACGACTGCTCCACTGACCTTACTGGCCCACTGACCACTGACCCATTGCCCACTGACCCACTGACCACTGACCTACTGCCCCACTGACCTACTGACCCACTGACCCACTGACCACCATGACTCCCTACGGCTCCCAATCCATGATCGCCCCCCTCCAGTCGGTGCTCGTTCGCCGGCCGGACGACGCCTTTGGCGTGGCTGACCCCGCCCTCTGGCACTACACCGACACGCCCGACCTGCTACTGGCCCGCCAGGAGCACGACGCCTTCGTCAACACCCTGCTTGCCCACGGCATCGAGGTCGCCTACCACGATGCGCCGCTGCCCGACCACGCCGACGCCCTCTTCGTCCACGACCCGGCGCTGATCACCGACCGCGGGGCCATCCTCCTGCGCATGGGCAAGCCCCAGCGCGCCGGCGAAGAGGAGGCGATGGCCGCCACCCTGGCGCAGTTGGGCGTGCCCATCCACTACCGGCTTCACGGCGCGGCCACGGCCGAAGGCGGCGACCTGCTGTGGCTCGACCAGCAGACGCTGTGCGTTGGTCTGGGCTTTCGCACCAATGCCGCCGGCTTCGACCAGCTGGCCGAGGCGCTGGCCGGGTCGGGCGTGGCCCTGTTCCCCGTCCAGTTGCCCTACTTCGATGGGCCGGAAGCGTGCCTGCATCTGATGTCGCTCATCAGCCTGGTCGATGTCGATCTGGCCGTCGTCTACCGGCCGCTGCTGCCCGTGCCCTTCTATCAACTGCTGGAGTCGCGCGGCGTCCGGCTCATCGACGTGTCCGACGAGGAGTTCGCCACGATGGGCACGAACGTGCTGGCCCTGGCCCCGCGCGAGTGCATCCTGCTCGACCACAACATCCAGACGGCGCGTGCGCTGGAAGCCGCCGGCTGCCGCGTCTACCCCTATCGCGGCGACGAGATGTCCCTCAAGGCCGAGGGCGGGCCAACCTGCCTGACGCGGCCGATACTTAGGGGATAGGGATTAGGGGCTAGGGGCTAGGGAAGAGCGCTCTTCCCTAGCCCCTAATCCCTATCCCCTAGCCCCTACCGGAGCCGTCCATGTCCCGCATCCGCGAACTCGCTCCCTACCACAGCGCCCTGCCGTCCGGCCCGCGCAATGCCATCAGCGACGTGGCCGGCGTCACCGTGGGCCACTACACCCTCATTACCGGCGAGGACACGGCCGACCCTGACTGGCGGCCCGGCCACGGCCCCTTCCGCACCGGTGTGACCGTCATCCGGCCCCACGGCGGCAACCTCTACGACGACAAGGTCGCCGCCGCCGTCCACACCATCAACGGTTTCGGCAAAGTAGCCGGCTTTGAGCAGGTGCGCGAACTGGGCGCGCTGGAGACGCCCATCGCCCTGACGGGCACGATGAACGTGCCGCGCGTGGCCGACGCGCTCATGACCCTGGCCGCCGAGGCCAGCCCCCACATTGGCGTGGGTTTTGCCGAGACGGGCTGGCGCGGCTATGCCAGCGTCAACCCCGTCGTTGGCGAGACGAGCGACGGCTACCTGAGCGACCTGCAGGCGCGGCCGATTGGCCTGGCTGAGGTGCGGGCGGCGCTGGCCGCGGCCTCGGCCGATGTGGCCGAGGGCGCCGTCGGCGCGGGTATGGGCACGAGTTGCTACGGCTGGAAGGGCGGCATCGGCACAGCCTCGCGCGTGTTGCCGGAGCGGGCCGGCGGCTACACCGTCGGCGCGCTGGTACAGAGCAACTTCGGCCGGGCGGAGGAACTGGTCATCTGCGGCGTGCCCGTCGGGCGGGCGCTGCGGCCGCCGGGAACAGTGGCCAGTGGTCAGTGGCCAGTACCCCGTGAAGAGCCACCCTTGACCACCGACGACCAACCATTAGCCACTGGCCACTCTCCCCAGGGTAGCTCCATCATGATGATCCTGGCCACCGACGCGCCGCTGGACGCCCGCGGTCTGGGGCGATTGTGCCGGCGGGCGGCCTTCGGCCTGGCGCGAACGGGCAGCACCTGCCACGGCGGCAGCGGCGACTTCGTCATCGCCTTCAGTACTACTCAGCGCATCCCCGACCGCCCCGATTCGCCCCTGGCGCTGCGGCCGGCGCTCTACGAGCAGCCGTTGCTGGACTGGTTCGCCACGGCCGTGGTCGAGAGCATCGAGGAAGCCATCTACAACAGCCTGCTCATGGCCCACACGGTCACCGGCCGCAACGGCCACGTCCGCCACGCCCTGCCCGCCGCCGAAGTCGCGCGCCTCTTAAGAAGGGGCTAGGGGCCAGGGGCTAGGGAAGAGCGCTCTTCCCTAGAGCCTAGCCCCTAATCCCTAGTCCCTATTCTTAGCAACTTTATACGCGCCTCGTCGTATACTACATGCTATGAGATGGGTCATGCGTTCCAAGATTCACAAGGCGACGGTCGTGCAGGCCGACGTCAATTACATCGGCAGCATTACGATTGACGAAGACCTGATGGACTGCGTCGGTCTGTGGGAGCACGAGAAGGTGCTCGTTGTCAGCAACACCAGCGGCGCGCGGCTGGAAACCTACGTCATCCCCGGCGAGCGCGGGTCGGGCGTCATCAATATGAACGGCGCGGCGGCGCACCTGATCAAGGCCGGCGAGGAGATCATCATCATCGCCTTCGAGCTAACCGACAAGCCCATCGAGGCCCGGCAAATCCTCGTCGATCAGAACAACCACTACGTCCGCCACCTGTAGTCTCACTCCGACCTCAGAGGTCTTCCGAGACCTCTGAGGTCTTCCTAAGTGTGCTTTCTCCGCAGGGCCGCTATAATCTGCGGCCCATGATCGCCCCAGCCGCCACCCCCTACGTAGACGCTCGCCGCCTCATCAAGGTCTTCCGCACGCCCGCGGGCGACTTCACCGCCCTGAAAGGCATTGATCTCCAGGTCAACCGCGGCGAGTTCGTCGCCATCATCGGCAAGTCCGGCAGCGGCAAGTCCACGCTTATCAACCTCATCACCGGCATCGACCGGCCGACAGCGGGCGAGATCGTCGTCGGCGGCGAGCCGCTGCATACCTTCGACGAAGAGCGCATGGCCGAATGGCGCGGCCGGAATTTGGGCATCGTCTTCCAGTTCTTCCAACTGCTGCCGACGTTGACGCTCGTCGAAAACGTCATGCTGCCGATGGACATCAACCGGCTCTACCCAGCCGCCGAGCGGCGCGACCGGGCCATGCGCCTGTTGGAACTGGTGGAAATGGACGGGCAAGCGCGCAAGCTGCCCGCGGCCGTCTCCGGCGGCCAGCAGCAGCGCGTCGCCATCGCCCGCGCCCTGGCCAACGACCCCGGCCTGCTCATCGCCGACGAGCCGACGGGCAACCTCGACTCGCGCACGGCCGAGAGCATCTTCAGCCTCTTCCAACGCCTGGTGACCGAGGGTAAGACCATCATCATGGTCACCCACGACGAGGCCCGCGCCGCCCGCACCAGTCGCTCGGTCATGATCGCCGATGGTCAGGTGGTCAACGAGCACGTGACACAGGCCCTGGCGGCGCTGAACTACGACCAGCTGGCCGAGGTGCAGCGCCACGTGGCCCCGACGGCCTTCGCCCCCGGCAGCGTCGTCGTGCGCCAGGGCGAGCCGGGCGAGCACTTCTACATCATCACCGGCGGCCGGGCCGAGGTCTGCGTGGAGCAGCCCGACGGCCGCACCCTGCCGGTCGATTCGTTGCGCGCCGGGCAATACTTCGGCGAGATGGCCCTGCTGGGCCGCCGGCCGCGCCGGGCGACCGTGCGGGCCGCGGCCGATACGCCGCTGGAGGTCGTCGCCTTGGACGGCGCGACGTTCAGCCAACTGGTTGAGTCCTCGGCCGACCTGCGCGACGAGTTGCAGCGCATCGTCCAGCTGCGCGAGACGCAGAGCCGCGTCGAGGCCCTGGCCGACGCCGGCCGCGACGACGCCGGCCGGGACGAATTGCGCCGTCTGGCCGCCGGCGCGCCCACGCGCACCTTCGCCCCCGGCGAGACCATTATTCGTCAGGGCGACCTGGGCGAGGCCTTCTATCTGATCCTCGACGGCGAAGTCGATGTCTTCGTCCGCCGCGGCGCAGACGACGCGCTCATCGACCACCACGGCCCGGGGGCCTACTTCGGCGAGCTGGCCCTCCTGGGCGACCGGCGGCGCACGGCGACCGTCCGCGTCGCCGGAACGCAGCCGGCCCGCCTGTTGGAACTGGACGCCGACGCCTTTGCTTCCCTAACGCAGCTCTCCGGCCGCTTCGCCGCGGACCTCCGCGCCGCCGCCGCCGAACGGACGGCGCGCGTGCGGGGGGACGACCGCTGACGGCCGACCGCCGACCACGGACGACAGACCACTGACCTACTGCCCCACTGACCCATGAACACCCTCTGGCTCAAAACCCTGCGCGACCTGTGGCTCTTCAAGGCCCGGACGCTGCTCGTCGTCCTGGCTATTGCCGTGGGCACGGCCGCGGTGGGCATGTCAGTGACCAGCCTCATCGTCCTGCGCCGCGACCTGCGCGAGGGCTACGCCCGCACCAACCCGGCCCACGCCATCCTCGATACGACGCCGTTCGACCCGGCGCTGGCCGATGAGGTCGCCGCCTTGCCGGAGGTGGACGAGGCCGAGGCCTGGCAGCAGACAGCCGCGCGAGTGACCATCGCCGGGGAGGAGCGCCCGCTGCTGCTGTGGCGGCTGCCCGACGATCCACCGCGCGTCGGCCGCCTGTCGCCCCAGGGCGACGCGCCCCTGTCGCCGCCGGCGGGCACGCTGCTGCTGGAGCGCTCGGT
>JAIBAS010000030.1 GCA_019695075.1 Promineifilum sp.
GGCAGGGTGTAGCCGGAGTTGCCGTTGACGCTGAACTGCCAGTCGTTCAGGCCGGTGGCGTCGCCATTGACCGTCTTGGCGACGGTGAGCGACGTGACCGCCTTGGCCAGGAAGACGCCCGTCCGCGGCGGCAGGGTCACGGAAAAGCCGCCATAGGGCGCGTTGTAGGTGTTGCCGGTCAGCATGTCTTCCCAGACCGACCCGGCGTCAATGCCGCCGCCGTATAGGTCAATGGTGTTGGCGCTGTTGCCGGGGTTCAGGGCCACGAAGACCCATTCGCCGCTGCCGTAGCGCCAGAAGCCATAGGTGGTGTCGTCGGCTGACGTCCACGTGGTCAGGTCGCCCAGCACGGCCGGATAGAAGTCGTCGCCGCTGAGGAAGGGATATTGCTGCCGCAACTCGGCCAGCAGGCTGTAGTAGGCCAGCATGTCGGCGTCGGCCGGGCCGTAGGCGTCGGCGTCGCCGGCCTCGTCGGCCCAGGGGTAGGGGGCGCGGTTGTAGGGGTCGTCCTCCGGCCCGTTGACGCCATTGGCCAGCGAGGGGCTGTCGAGGGCCACTTCGTCGCCATAGTAAACCGTCGGCGCGCCCACGTAGGTGTACTGGAACAGGGCGGCCAGCTTCTGCCGCTGCAACGTCTGGGCGTCGCTCTCGCCGACGATGTCCACCAGATAGCGCAGCCGGTTGGTGTCGTGGCTATCGAGCAGGTTGAACATGGCCATTGTCGCTTCGGCCGGGTAGTCCTCGCGCACCGACATCAGCGCCCGGTCGAACTGGCTGGGCGTCAGGCTGATGATCTCGTTATTGCCGTTGTTGTCGTTGTCGGCAAAGCCCGCCTGGCGCACGAAGCCGAGGACGTTCTTGCGGAAGCGGTAGTTCATGACCGAGTCGAGCTGGTCGCCCAGCAGGAAGTTACTGGCGTCGTACCACACTTCGCCGACCAGCGGGCCGTTGGCGGCGTCGGCCTTGGTGTAGGGGCGGAAGTCGCGCCACCAGTCGTGGCTGATCTCGTCGGCCACGTCGAAGCGCCAGCCGGCCACGCCGCGGTCGTACCAGGTATCGACGACGCTGTTGGCGTCGCGGTAAATGGCGTCGCGCACCGCGGCGCTGTTGTCCACCAGCACGGCCAGGCTGCTATAGCCGAACCAGCCGGTGTAGTCGCCGTCGCCGCAGGGCACGTTGCTGTTCTGGAACTCGTACCAGGCGCGGGTGGGCGCGGCCAGCGACTCGCACGCGCCGTTGTTGCCGGCGTAGCGATGGTAGCGGTCGAAGTAGACGCTGTCGGAGGAGGTGTGGTTGAAGACGCCATCGACGATGAGGTGCATGCCGCGGGCGTCGA
This sequence comes from Promineifilum sp., assembly GCA_019695075.1. Lineage (GTDB taxonomy): Bacteria > Chloroflexota > Anaerolineae > Promineifilales > Promineifilaceae > Promineifilum. Next base: position 1,337 of record JAIBAS010000030.1, read on the forward strand.
GGGCGGCGATCAGGGCGTCGAAGTCGGCCTGTGTGCCCAGGGCCGGGTCGATCTGCATGTAGTCGTCGGTGTCGTAGCGGTGGTTACTGCTGCCGTCGAAGATGGGCGTAGTGTAGATGGTGTTGAAGCCGGCGGCTTGCAGGTAGTCGAGCTTGTCGATGAGGCCTTGCAGGTCGCCGCCGTAGAACTGCGTGCCGTATTCGTTCTGGTAGGGGCCGGGCTGGCGCGGGTCGCCGATGAGCGTGTTCCACGGGTCGCGCAAGAGCGCGTCCTGGTCGCCATAGAACAGCGGGCAGCCGGTCGTGCCGCCGCTGCGACAGTAGTCGTTGGTCGGGTCGCCGTTGCGGAAGCGGTCGGGGAAGATCTGGTAGACGACGGCGTCTTTCAGCCAGTCGGGCGTCTGGAAGGCGGGGTCGTAGACGGTGATCTGGAAGCCCTCGGCCCCCTGGTTGTCACTGGCCGCGCCCGTGCCGCCCTGGTTCAGGTTGTCGTGGGGGCCGCTGTGGTCGTCGCTGTAGTAGTCCACGTCCAGCCCGTCGGTGATGACGAAGTGGTAGTAGAGGATGGCCGGCGTAGCCGGCGTAGCGAGCGTCACCAGCCAATAGGCATAGCCGACGACGTTGGACTGAAAGGTCAGCGGGTAATCAACCGGGCCGGTCGTGCTGTTGGTCGCCGGGTCATAGGTGTAGACGCGCACAGCGACGCTATCCACGTCATTGGCCGTGGTGCGGAAGCGCAGCGCGACGGCCGTCCCGGCGGCCACCGCGCCGAAGGGGGAGCGGTAGTACCAATCGAAGGTGTTGTGGTAGAGGTCGTTCCACTGGACGTCGCCGTCGTTGACGGTGTAGCTCCAGTTGAGGCCGGTGAAGCCGTAGTCACTGCCGCCCTGGTTGCGCGTGAAGAGTTGGTACTGGACGAGCGTGCCGTTGGGCTGGGCGGGCAGGTCAACGCGCCAGTTCGCGCCGGGGTAGCCGCCGCTGTCGAACGTGCCCAGATACTTCGTCCACGAGCCATTGACCAGCGTCTCGACGCCGGCCGTCTCGCCGAAGGCGGTGTCGCTGTTGATCCAGATGCGCGCCGTCTCGGCGCTGGTGGGCACATCGGGCACGCGGGCCACGTGGGTGCGGTAAGAAGCCGCCTCGGCCGAGGGCCGCAGCGACAACAAAAGGGCCGCGGCGAAGACGGCCGCGGCCAACAGGCGAAGAGTGCGGAAACGAACGGGACTAGTGGAAACGCTCATCAATACCTCAACGCAAGCTCAACACAGGTTAGGACGCC
>JAIBAS010000099.1 GCA_019695075.1 Promineifilum sp.
CGCCCTCACCGGCCGCGCGCCCGTCTGGCTGGCCGGCAACCCCACCGGCGACGCTGCCCGCCGCGACGGCGACATCGCCGACGAGCGCGCCTACTACACGCCCAACACCGGCCTCTTCGCCGACCGCGTCCCCCACCCCTGGGCCGAACAGGGCCTCATCCTGCGCGCCGAGGGGCCGGCCGTCGTGGAGCACGGCAACGTCGGCCTCCTGGGCTACTATGCCGGGCCGGCCGTCCACATCATCGACCGCAACGGCCTGACCGACCCGCTGCTGGCGCGACTGCCGGTGCGCGACCCGGCCGGCTGGCGCATCGGCCACTTCCGCCGCACTGTGCCCGCCGGCTACGCTGAGACGCTGCGCGGCGGCGTCAACGTCATCGCCGACGCCAATCTGGCCGCCTACTACGAGCCGCTGCGCCTGGTCACGCGCGGGCCGCTGTGGGATCGGGCGCGGCTGGCGGCCGTCTGGCGGCTCAACACCGGCGCGTATGACGCCCTATTGCCGGAGGTCTGGCCATGAGTGAGGTGGTGGTCATCGGCAACGCCGGCATCGACACCAACGTCTACCTGTACGGCGCGGACGTGGACTTCAGCGTCGAGGCCAACTTCAGCGACAACCGCGACATGGTCGGCCAGGCCGGCGGCTACAGCGCGCGCGGTTACGCCGCCCTCGGCCGCGCCACGGCCTTCATCGGCCACGTCGGCGACGACCACAACGGCCGCCTCGTCCGCGAGACGCTGGCCGCCGACGGCATCGACCTGCGCGGCCTGGCCATCGACCCGGCGGGAACGGCCCGCAGTGTCAACCTGATGTACCGCGACGGCCGGCGCAAGAACTTCTACGATGGCAAGGGGCATATGGCGCTGGAGCCTGACCTTGACTTGTGCGCCGGCGTGCTAAGTGGAGCGCGGCTGGCCCACGTCCACCTGCCCAATTGGGCGCGGCATGTGCTGCCGCTGGCCCGCGCCCTGGGGCTGGTCATCGCCTGCGACCTGCAAGACGTCGTCGATCCGGCCGACCCCTATCGGGCAGACTTCATCGCCGCGGCCGACATCCTCTTCTTTTCGGCCGCCAACCACGCCGACCCGACGCCGCTACTGGCGCGCTTTGCCGGCGGGCGTCCGGGGCGTGTCGTCGTCGCCGGCATGGGCGCGCGGGGCTGCGGGCTGGCTGTGGACGACACGGTGCGCTTCTTTCCGCCGCCGCCGCTCGACTCGCCCGTAATCGACACCAACGGCGCAGGCGATGCTCTGGCCGTCGGCTTCCTCAGCAGCTACGTGCTCGACGGCTACTCGCCAGAGGAGGCGCTGCTGCGCGGCCAGATCGCCGCCCGTCACACCTGCGCCCTGCGGGGCGCGTCCGATGGGCTGATCACCCAGCCGGAACTGGACGCGCGCTACGCCGCCCTGACAACGGGCCGGTAGGGCTACTCGGCCGCCGCATTTGTGAGTGCCAGGGTGCTGAAGACGTAATCGGCCACCGGCTCCATCGCCGCGAAACCCTCGTTCCAGGTGATGAAGGCCACGGATACGGCCTGGTCGCCGTCGGCCGCCCACAGCTCCTTGACGCTCACGCGCCCCTGCTCAATCGAATAGCGCAGGATTTCGCCCGACAGGCCGGAAGCGGTGGTGAACGGTTCGCGCGAGACGAATTCGGCGTCGGCGGTCGCATTCTCAAAGCCGGCCACCACGGCGTCGAGCTCGGCCGCCAGCGCGTCCGGGCCGCGGGCCATCGTCTGCTCGCGCACGAGCATGAACTCCGAGTTGCGGCTGATGAGACACTTGGGCGCGTCCTGGCAGCGGCGGTCGTCCCCCTCGGCTTCGTCCCACGCGGCGGGGAAATCGACCTCGAAGCGGCCGGACGGAGTGCGATAGCGCCCCATCTGGCCGAGGGGCGAATCGTGGACGGGCGCGGGCGTCGGCTCGATCGGCGTCAGCCGGAACGCCTCGCACGCCGCCAGGGACAACAGACCAATGAGACACAAACAAAGGGCAATTCGTCGATGCATAGGCTCCATAGGCCCCCATTCTAGCCGCCCCTCCCGCGCAATGCATCCTCAACGCCCTCAGTGCCTGGCACTTTCTTGAGCATCCCCAAGAAGGTGCGACCCGCTTTCCGAAGCGCCACTTAAGAAAGTGCGACGCGCCGGCCCTTGCCCCAAACCGGTTGATGCTCTATCGTGGACGTTGGAGAGAAGCAAATGACCAAGACGATTGCCCTGCTCATCAGCCTGCTACTGCTCGTCGCCTGTGGCGGCGCGCCAAACACGGAGAACCGCCCCACGCCCATCGCCCCGGCCGGCGGCGAGGGCGGCGGCTCGGCCGACGAGGGCGGCGGCGTCGGCCGCACCGTGTCGTTGCGCCTGTGGGTTCCCAACGACGACGCCCGCAACGCCGTCTACCAGGCCCTCATCGTCGCCTATACGACCGCCAACCCGGACGTCAGCATCCAACTGGAGACGTTCGACCCGGCCGCCTACGCCCAGACCGTCCAGTCGGCCCTGGCCGCCGGCGGCGCGGCCGACATCATCCAATTGCCCGGCTCGGCCTGCCCGTGGGCCGCGGCCGGTTACCTGGCCGAGGTTCCCGCCGGCGTGCTCAGCCTGACCGACGC
>JAIBAS010000321.1 GCA_019695075.1 Promineifilum sp.
TGACAAACACCACCGTCGGCCGGAAGCGCCCGATATGGCCCAGGGCCGCGCCGAAGCCGCGCGCCATCTTGACGGCGCTGCGCGCCCGCGTGCCCAGGGGCACGCCGACCAGCGGCCCGGCGGGAATGGTGGCCAGTGTCAGCCCCGCGCGTGGTACCAGTGTCTCTTCCATTTCACCCTTTGCGCCAATCCAGAGGATGTCGGCATCCCCAAGTGGATGGGCATCCACAAGTGGATGCTTGACCGCCAGGCCTTGCTGTCGCAATTCGGCGACCGCGGCCAGGGCCGGGTAGATGCCGCCACCCGTTCCGCCGGCGCAAACCAGTAGTCTCATCTCAATCCGGTTGCTGACGGCGCGGCGGCCGGCCACCCAAGGCCCCGTCGCGCGAGACGTTCAGCAGAATGCCGATGCCGACCAGCGTGATCAGCATCGATGAGCCGCCATAACTCAGGAATGGCAACGGCATCCCCGTGAAGGGGATGGTTGACGTGATGACCGCCAGGTTAATGAGCGCCTGGTAGGCGATCCAGACGGTGACGCCGACCGCCAGCAGGAAGCCATAGGTATCGCGGGCGCGCGTGGCGACGCGGAAGCCGCGATAGGCCAGGAAGCAGAACAGGGCGATCAGCCCCAGCGCGCCGAACAGCCCCAACTCTTCGCCGACGATGGCGAAGACGCCGTCGGTGTGGGCCAAGGGCAGTGGGCCGAACTTCTGCCCGCCTTCGCCCAGGCCGACGCCGAACAGCCCGCCCTGGGCCAGCGCGGCCAATGCCTGGCGCACCTGATAGCTGGCCTGAAACGGGTCTTCCAGGGCGGCGCGAAAGTCGCTGACACGCTGGGCGGCGTGGGGCAGAATGGTCATCATCAGCAGGACGACACCGCCGGCCACCAGCCCGACCAGTAGCACCTGCTTCAGGTCAGCCCCGGCGACGAAGAACAGCGTGAAGCTGATCAGGCCAACCAGGATCGCCGTGGAGAGGGCCGGCTGCAGGACGATCAGGGCGAACATGACGCCGGTGATGATCGAGAACGGCAGCAGACCGTAGTTGACTTGCTTGATGCGGTCGCCCTTGGAATGCAGCCAGTGGGCGATGTAGAGGATCGTCGCCAGCTTGGCCAGTTCCGACGGCTGATAGGAGCCTTGCGACAGCGCCCGTGCCGCGCCGTAGTTGACCTGGCCGAAGAAGAGCAGGAAGACCAGCAAGACGATGGTCATGACGATGAGGGGCACGGACAGGATGCGCAGGGCGTGGTAGTCGAACTGCATCATGAGGGCGATGAGGCCGACGCCCAGGACCATCGCGCCCACCTGGCGGGTCATGTAGTAGACAGGGTTGTCCTTGAAGCGAAAGCCTAGGTCGAAGGTGGTGCTGTAGACCATGAGGAAGCCGAAAACGAGCAGGGCGGCCGCGCCTAGCAGGAGCCAGTAATCGACGTTGTACTTGTTGCGCGAAGTCGCTAATAACGGTTCGCGGCGCTGCTTGACGACGTTAATCGGTGCCATCATGTCTCCCGTGGTGGGGCGATTTGCCAAATCGCCCTACAAGTCTCCTACCAGTAGCCGGAAATGCTCGCCGCGCTCGGCGAAGTCGGAATAGCTGTCAAAGCTGGTGCCGCCGGGCGACAGGAGGACGATATCGCCTGCGGCGGCCTCGGCCTGGGCGACATAGACGGCCTCGGCCAGTGTTTCGACGCGGATGACGTTGACGCCGCGCAGTCGCTTGGCTAACGGCTCGGCCAGTTCGCCGAAGAGAACCACCCGCTTGACCCGCTGGCCCACCTGTCGCGCCCACTCGTCCCAGACCATGTTCTTGTCGCGCCCGCCGGCCAGCAGAATGATCGGCTCGTCGTAGGCGGCCAGGGCGGCCAGGGCACGCTCCGGGGCGGTGGCGATGGAGTCGTTGATGTACTTGACGCCGTCCAACTCGCGGACGGTCTCCAGCCGGTGGGGGACGCCGGCGAAGGTGCGGATGCCCTCGACGATGGCCTCGTCGGGCACGCCGACGGCCTCGGCCAGCGCCGCCGCGGCCAGGACGTTGAGCACGTTGTGGCCGCCGCGCAGGCGGATGTCGCTCACAGCGCAGAGGGCGCGACGGCCCTCCGGCCCGCAGAGCCAAATGCGGTTGCCGTCCACGAACGCGCCATCCTCGACTGGGCTGCGCCGGCTGAAGAGGCGCAGCCGGCCGCGCACCTCCTCGCGCAAGCCCAACGCGCCGGGGTCGTCGGCCGACAGCACGGCGACGCCCTCCGGTCCCTGGTGGCGCAGGATGTTGGCCTTGGCGGCGGTGTAGTGGTCCATCGTCTTGTGCCGATCCAGATGGTTGGGCGTGATGTTGAGCACAGCGGCAATAGCCGGGCTGAGGTCTTCCCAAATTTCCAACTGGAAGCTGGACAGTTCCATAATGATCAGGTCGCCGGCCGACATCTCGGCCAGGTCGCTGATGAGCGGCCGGCCGATGTTGCCGCCGACCCAGGTGCGCCGCCCGGACATCTGGCCCATGCGGCCGACGAGCGCCGTGGTGGTCGTCTTGCCGGCCGAGCCGGTGATGCCGACCAGGGGCGCGGGCGCGCGGCGGGCGAACTCGATGGAGTCGTTGGTCAGGGGGATGCCGCGCCGCTGCGCCTCGACAACCAACGGCGCATCGATGGACACGCCGCCGCTGATGGCCAGCAGGTCGCAATCGTCCAGCAGCGACAGCGGATGCTCGCCCAACACAAAGCGCAGCCGGTCGGCGGGCAGGCCGGCCGCCCAGGCGCTCGCATCCGGGCCGAGCAGGGCCGCGGCCGGGCGCAGGTCGGAGATGGTGACGTACGCCCCGACCCCCACGGCAAAGCGCGCCAGGGCCGTCCCCTGCCGGGCCATGCCGAGAATCACCAGTCGTTTGCCGTTTAGCGCGTCCATATCAGTTCTGACTTAAGAACCTCACGCCAAGATCGCCAAGGGCGCAAAGCACGCCAAGAAGCGTTCTTCTTTGCGCTCTTCGCGGTCTTGGCGTGAGGTCTTCTTCATGTTCATCATACCAGCGCCAGAGCGATGCCGATCATCGCCGTCAACATGGCGATCAGCCACCACCGCTGGACGATCTGCGTCTCGCTCCAGCCGATCAGCTCGAAGTGGTGGTGCAACGGGGCCATCTTGAATAGTCGTTTGCCGCCCGTGGCCCTGAAGTAGAGCACTTGCAGCGTCGTCGAGAGTTCCGTCGCCACCGGGATGGCGATGATGACCGGGAAGATGAGCCATTGGTTGGTCATCAGGGCCAGCACGCCCAGCGCCGCGCCGAGCGCCTGCGCGCCCACGTCGCCCATGAACATCTGCGCCGGTTTGGCGTTGTACCACAGGAAGCCGAAGGTCGCGCCGATCACGATGAAGCTGAACACGACCAGGAACTGCTGATCCTGCAGGAAGGCGATGATGCCATAGGCGACGAAGGCGGTGGCGGCAATGAGACCGGCCAGCCCGTCGAGGCCGTCCGTCAGATTCACGGCGTTGGCGGACCCCGTGATGACGATGACGGCCGCCGGGATGTAGAGCAGGCCAATGTCGATCAGAACGGGAACGGTGGGCACGGCCACCCAGCCGTGCCGGTCGTTCACCTGCCAGTAGAGCAGGACGGCGGCGATCAGGGCGATGACCAATTGCACGGCCAGCTTGACGCGCGCGCGCATGCCTTCGCCCGGTCGTAGGCGGAACCCCTGGTAATCGTCGATGCCACCGAGGATAGAGTAGGCTACCAAGACACCCAGGGGAATGACCACGCTTTCGGCAATTTCCAGCGCTTGCACAAACTGCACCACGTTGACCACCAGACTGACCAGGACCGTCCAGGCGACGATCAGGATACCTCCCATAGCCGGTGTGCCCATTTTGGCGGCATGGGTCGCCGGCCCGTCGATACGAATATTCTTGCCCAGCCGCAGCCGCCGCATCAGCTCGATCAGCGGCGCGCCCCAGATGACGGCCAGCAGGAACGTGGCCCCGGCCAACGTCAGCGCCAGACCCATCAGTTCATCCTCCCCAGGGCCGTGACGATGCGATCCATACGCATGCCCAACGAACCCTTGATGAGGATAACGTCGCCCGGCTGGATGACCTCTTCCAGGACGGGCACGGCCGCCGGCGCGTCGTCTACAAGGAAGACGTGGTCGGTGGGCATGCCCAGCGCCAGCGCCTCCGCGCCGATGACGCGCGCCCGCGGGCCGACGGCGATGACCAGGTCGGCCACGTCGGCGGCGCGGCGGCCGACGACGCGGTGGGCCTGCTTCTCGGCGCGGCCCAGTTCCAGCATGTCGCCCAGCACGGCGATGCGCCGCCCCGGTAGATCGGCCAGCAGATTGAGCGCCGCCAGGGCTGAGTCGGGGCTGGAGTTGTAGGTGTCGTCGATGAGCACCGAGCCGCGCGGGCCGTGGCTGACGACCAGCCGCAACTGGGCGCTGTTGTCGTTCAGCCCGGCGATGATCTCGTCCCATCTCAGGCCTTCCAGCAAGCCCACGGCCGCGGCCCGCAGCGCCGTGTGGACGCTGTGGCGGCCCAGCAGCGGCACGCCCACGGTCAGCGTCTCGTCGCCGTAGTGGAGGGCAAAGCGCACCCCGTCTAGCCCCATCGAGTCGATGGCGTCGGCCCACAGGTCGGCGCCGGCGTCGAGGCCGTAGGTGAAGACGCGGGCGCGAGTGTGCTCGGCCATGCTCATCACGCGCGGGTCGTCGTAGTTCAGCACGGCCGCGCCCTCCGGCGGCAGGGCGGCGACAAGCTCGCGCTTGGCGGCGACGATGGCCTCCATTGAGCCAAGCCGCTCCATGTGTACCGGGCCGATCATCGTCACCACGCCGACGACGGGCCGGGCCAGGTCGCACAGCAGATCGATCTCACCCTGGGCGTACATGCCCATCTCGATGACGGCGCGCTCGTGCTCCGGCCGCAGGTTCAATAGCGTCAGGGGCACGCCGATCTCGTTGTTCTGGTTGCCCGACGACTTCAGCGTCCGGTAGCGGCGCGACAGCACGGCGGCAATCAGTTCCTTGGTGGAGGTCTTGCCAACGCTGCCGGTGATGCCGATCACGCGCGTGTCCAGCCGGGCGCGCCAGGCGCGGGCCACGGTTTGGAGGGCGCGCAGGGTGTCGTCGACCTGGAAGAGCACCGGCCCCGCCGCCCAATCCCCCGCCCATGGGGAGGGGGTAGGGGTGGGTTTCCCCGTTCGCGGGCGGGTGTCGATCATCGGCCAATCGCCGCCGGGCGAGCGCTCCACCAGGGCGGCGATGGCCCCGCGGGCGAAGGCGTCGGCCACAAAGGCGTGGCCGTCGGCCCGCTCGCCGTTGAAGGCAACGAAGACTGACCCCGGCCCCGCTTCGCGACTGTCGACGACGAACGAGGTCACCGTCCGCGGTGCCACCTCCGGTTCGTTGCCGGTGGGCTGGTAGTCGGTCAATGCCGCCAGAATGTGACCCAGGTGAAGCATTTCAGTTACCAAATGTCCGTCGTTATGCCCTCTCCCTAACCCTCTCCCGGAGGGCGAGGGAGGAGATCCTTAGCCGCCGTTGCCGGTCGTCGCGGCCTGCGCCTGCAAGCGCACCGCGTCCGGCGGGATGTCCAGCAAGACCACAAGTTCCTTGACCAACTTCGAGAAGGCCGGTGCGGCAGTCATGCTGCCCCAGGGGGCGGTCTGCGGCCGGTCGAGCTTCACGAAAACGATGATGCGCGGGTCATCGGCCGGCAGCCAGCCGATGAACGAGGCGATGGTGTCCGTCGGGTTATAGCCAAATGGCTCGGCGATCTGGGCCGTGCCCGTCTTGCCGGCGACGGTGTAGCCGTCGATCAGCGCTTCCTGCACCTCTTGTTGCACGGCGGTCACGGCCATCGTCGTCACCGCCGCGGCCGTCTCCGGCTTCACGGCCTGGCTGAGCACCGTCGGCTCGTGGACGTGGACGCCGTTCTCGTCATGCACCTCGGCCACGACGTAGGGCTGCATCTGATAGCCGTTGTTGGCCAGCGCCGAGACGGCGGTGATCATCTGCAATGGCGTCACGGCCAGCGCCTGGCCATAGGCGTTGGTGGCGATGAATGATTCCTGCCACTCGCCGCTGCCCGGCAACGGCATCAGCCCCGGTTCCTCGTTGAAAATGTCGATGCCGGTGCGCCGGCCGAAGCCGAAGCGCTGGAAGTAGTCGTAGAAGGTCGTCGGCCCCATCCACGTGGCGATGGTCGCCGCGCCGACGTTGAGCGAGTGGGCCAGCAGGTTGGTCATGTCCGTGGTGCCATACGCGCCGCGGTCCCAGTTGTAGCTGGTGTGGCCGCCGACGGTGATGGCGCCGGTGTCGTTGTAGGTCGTGGTGGGCGTCACCGTGCCCGAATCGAGCGCCGCAGCCATTGTCACCAGCTTCATGACCGAGCCGGGTTCGTAGACGGCGCTCACCAGCGGGTTATAGAACAGCGATTTCTCTGTGTCGTAGAAGTCGTTGGCCGAATAGCACGGTTCAGCGGCCATGGCCAGGATGGCCCCGGTGCGCGGGTCCATGACGATGATCGACCCGCTGACCGCGCCGTACTCGGCCAGGGCTTCCTTCAGATGGCGCTCGACGGTGTATTGCACGCTGCGGTCGATGGTCAACACCAGGTCGCTGCCCTCGCGGGCCATCACGGCCGTCTGCGGCTGTAGGGGAGAGAGGGGCACAGTGGCGCTGGCGGGTGTGCCGGCCAGTTCGCTTTGGTAGTAGCCTTCGATGCCCGCGCCGCCCTGCCCGTCAAAGTCGACGAAGCCGAGCACGTGGCACATTAGCTCGTTTTGCGGGTAGAAGCGGCGGGGCAGGGGGTCGAGTTGCACTTCGTCGCCATACGTTAGGGCGCGGATAGCCTCGGCCGTCTCCGACGACACGCGCGGAGCCAGTACGCCGTAGAGTTCGGATGACTCCAGGTCGGCCAGCAGTTGGCCGCGGGGGATCTGCAACACGGGGGCCAGCTCGTTGGCCAGCTCTTCCGGGTCGGTCAGGATGCTGGGGCTGATGCCGACGCGGTAGTCCCACTCATCGACGGCCAGCACGGCGCCGTTGCGGTCATAGATGACGCCGCGCTCCGGCGTGTCGGTCACCGGCAAGCTCTCGATGGCCACTTCGCGCCACTCGTCGCCGTGCAGCACCTGGAAGGCAAACAGGCGCAGGATGATGACGCCCAGGGCCACACCCATGCCGATGGCGACCGTCCACATGCGGCGCACTTGGCTACTGTTCATGGGTCTCTCCTCGCGTCAGGTCGATGCCGAGGTCGCGCACGGCCAGGGCGATGGCCTGCCACAGTGTTTCCGGCGGGGCGGGCGGTTCTTCCGGCTCTGTCGTCGTTGTGGGCGGGATGATCGTCGCGGCGTCGGCCGGCTCGGTGGGGTACTGGGGAATGACGACGTAGTCGATGTCGGCCGGGGTGGAGGGTACGAAGCCCAGCCGCCGCGCTTCCTCGTCAAGGCGTGAAAGCGACTGCGCCTCGGCGATCTGGCGCTCCAGTTCAGCGTTAGACCGCTTGACCTCATCCAAATCGTTCTGCTCTATCTGGACGCGGCGGCCGATGGTGGCGATGCGGCTGGCCTGGTTCAGGTAGATGGCCCCCAGCAGGGCGGCCAGCACGACGATGACGCCCCAGCCGGCGGCCGCCTGGGCTTCGGTCAGCATTCCCAGGCGTCGAGCCAGTTCCCGCGCCTGGCGGGGCTTGGGGCGGGGGTTTTCTTCGGGCGCGGCCATCGTTTCGGTCATCAGTAATCAGTGTTCAGTAGGTCAGTAAGCCAGTAGGTCAGTTGTTGCCCACTCTTGATTCCTAATTCGTAATTCCTAATTCCCAATTTTCTCCGTCACCCGCAACCGCGCGCTGCGGCTGCGCGCGTTGGCGGCGATCTCCTCGTCCGTGGCCTTGATGGCCTTGCGACTGACCAGCCGCAGCGCCGGCTGCGCCCCACAGGTGCAGACCGGTTGCTGGGGCGGGCAGACGCAATCGCGGCTGCTCTCGCGCATGAACTCCTTCACCAGCCGATCCTCCAGCGAGTGGAAGCTGATGACCGCCAGCCGGCCGCCGGGGGCCAGTCGCTCGACAGCCCCGCGCAGCCCGCGGGCGATCTCATCCAACTCGCCGTTGACAGCGATGCGCAGCGCCTGGAACACCTTCGTGGCCGGGTGGCGGCCCGGCCGGCCGCTGCGCCGCGCCTCGCGGGCGATCAGCGTCGCCAGCTCGGCCGTGGTGTGCAATGGCCGGTGAGTGACAATGAGCCGGGCAATGCGCCGGCTCTGCTGCTCCTCGCCGTAACGGAAGAAGATGTCGGCCAGTTCTTCCGTGTCCAGGTTGTTAATCAAATCGGCGGCCGTCGCCCCGCTACGGGTATCGAACCGCATGTCCAGCGGGCCGTCGTGCTGGAAGGAAAAGCCGCGCGCGGCGTCGTCCAGTTGCCGCGACGACAAGCCCAGGTCGAAGACGATGCCATCGACGGCGTCGAAGCCGTGGGCCGCGGCCACGCCGGCCAGGTCGCCAAGGCTGGCCACGACCAGCGTGGCCCGCGCGCCGAACGGGGCC
>JAIBAS010000359.1 GCA_019695075.1 Promineifilum sp.
AGCAGCTGGCCCAGGAGCCAGCGCGGCGTTGGAATGAGGTCGTTGGGCGTCATGTAGGATTTTCCTTGTCGTTGATCATCGCTTCCGCATAGTATCGGGCTAACTTCGCCAGCGGTCGGTCGCCGGTAGCGGAGAAGAGCGCCAATTCGATTGTAGCCGGGCTGGCCTTGCGTTTTACAAGACACTGAACGGCCGTCGCCAGTTCGGGGTGTTCGGCCGGCAACCGGCGCGCCGCCCAGGCGCGGAGTTGCGGGCGCATGATGTAGATCGCGTCGGGGACAGTTGGGCTTTGCGGTCGTGCGGGTCTAGTTCCGCCTCTCTCGCTGCCGGGCCTCTCTTCACCAAAAACCATTGCTCAACTGCCTCGCCGGGCCATCATCCGTGGCTTCGTGCAATCCGGCTCAATCGGTCTTCTAACTCGGCAATCCGGCTATGCAGTTGCCAGATCGCCCCGGTCAGCAGGCGGGTCAGCGCCGTCTGATTGACCATCGTGCCTTCGACGATGCCCGCCGCTTCGAGGTCTGCCCGGTTGTAGGTCACAAAGTCGTCGAAGCGGTTGCGGATGACGGCCTCCTGGTTGAGTTCGTAACTCAGCGCCCTTAACAGCGCCGCGTCGTCGTGGTCGTCGAATAGGAGAACACTCGCCGTCGAGTCGGAGTAGATGTCGCCGTTGTGCTTGAAGACGACGCGGCTGGCCCCGGCGTTGTTGAAGGTGACCAGGTTGCCGCTGCTGAGCGTTGTGATGCCCGTGCCCGACTTGATCGCCCCGTCGATGACGACCGGCGCGGTATTGATGCCCGTCGTCACTAGCGTCGCCCGGCCGCTGATACACGCCCCAACGTACCCTTCGCCAAAGCCGCGCAGGTCTACGCCGCCGGCCGTGGCGCTGTACTTGATGAGCGCGCCGTAGGCGGCCGTGTTGGCGATAGCCCCGGTCATGCCGTGGTTCACCTTGCCGGTGTCGAGTAGAACCAGGGCTTCATAGTCGTGGGCCCCGCCCAGGTCGGAGATGAACTGGCCCCGGTTCAGATTGAAAGTTGGTGGAACCTGCCAGCCCACCGCGATGCCGTAATCGCGTACATACAGGTCTGCACCGCTCAAGGCGGCGTAGGTTGTATCAGAGCGAATACTGAAGCTCGCGTTATTGACCGAAATCCCGGCGCTGTTGAAGCCGGTACCGGTGTTGAGGCCGACGGAGGCGTCGCCTTCCGGCGTGTCCAGCACAAGGCGGTTGTAGGAGATCCCGCCCAGATACATCTCCAACCCGCCGTTGCGAGCTGTGCCGTATTCCAGCCCCAGGTCGAGCGTGCGCACGGAGGCGGTGGCCGTTGTTGAGAGTCGGCCGTATCGCTCGCCGCCCGGTCGGAGAAAGGGGATTTCGTTGAAGTCTTTGGCCCCGCCCTCCGCATAGAGCGTGAGGCCATCTTTGTTGATGAGCACACGGCCCTCGCCTGCCAACATCTGACCATTACTGTCGATGCTGACCTGGGCGGCCCCGTTAGGGTCGTAGGTCTCAAAACGGCCGGCTCCGGTGGTGTCGCGCCATAGTTTCCAGCCGCTTTTCGGTATTCGAAAGTATAGCAGCAGCCGCGTCGATTAAGTTGCCCAAGACCATGCCCCCAAAACATGGTTAACAAATCGTTTGTCGGCGTGGCGCAGTCAAGAGCGGCGATTCCATTATCGCGGCAAACCGAGTGAATAAGCGATTACAACTGTGTCCATTTTGGATGGAGTGCCGCCCCATCAAGACAGCCGCATAACCCATCTAGCCCATCTCGCGGACGCCGAACCGGTACCAGCGCTCGACATCGGTCGTCTTGGTTACAAGGCCGCGCTTTTCATATTCGAAGGTCGTGACAGCCGCCGTGCCGGAGGCGCCGCAGTCTCGGCCCCGAACGTCGTATCGAGATCGGCAGTGGTCGTCGCGTCGGAAGCGGTGAAGCTCGTCGCATAGCGAACCGCCTGCCGCACTTCGCCAAAGCCACTGTAATAGAGGCGCAGGCCGCGATCGTCATAGACATAGGCCGTGACCTGGCCGCGTGCGTCGGTGAACTGCTGCAACTCGCCGAAAGTGGTATATCGATACTGGATCGTCGATGCCTCGGCCGTGCCGAAGGCTCGCGATTCCGAAAGCACATGAGCGAAGTCGCGCGTTATGAACCAAGTTGATCGTTGTTTTTCCATTGCCTGGTGAACAAGACCTTTGAACTGAAACGCAATCCCGTATCACCGATCCACAATGGCCGAAGCTCCGCGATGAATGAACCTGACGCTGCGGCGGATGCGCTCGGCCGAAGACAAGCGATCAGCCTCCGCTCCGAACTGGCGAGCGCCAAGGACGAGGTCGCCGCGGGCCGCTCGGGGTTCGGCGAACATCATATGACGGCGGCTGTCCGCGGCGCCTCGCCTGCCGAGGTCGACGCCGCGGTCGCTGAGGTGCAGGCAACCCTCGCCGATCTCGGGATCATCGCGGTACGCGAGGAAATCGCGCTAGAACCGGCCTTCTGGGCACAGTGCCCGGGCAATTTCAAATATATCGCGCGGCGCGGACTCGTCTCGACGGGTAATTTTGCGGGGCTCGCCATGGAAGATAGGGGCGTTGTCGCACGAA
>JAIBAS010000273.1 GCA_019695075.1 Promineifilum sp.
TCTCCTTCGTGCCGACGGCCTGGCGCCAATCGCGCTGCCCCTGGCGATGCGGCTACGCTTCACCAGGGCCGACGCCTACTTCGTCGGCGAGTACCAGACGCCCTACAGCGAGATCGCCCTTTGGGCAAGCGGGGTGGGGGAGCCTCATAGCTGACTGCCAATACTCCATGAACCAGTTCAAACCCGGAGTACAAGTCGTTCTCACTCGAGATCTCAACGATCAATTCCCGGCCGGTCTGCCCGGCTTTATTGAAATGACCTCCACCAACCCGCCGATCGTCTGCGTATGTTTCCTGAGCGCAGAGAGCGATGGTTACTACCACACCAAACGTCTCCTGTTCGCCGGCCGGACTGTCGACGCCCTTGAAACGCGCGATACCTGGTCTCAGGGGGCCGTCGACCAGCTCTTGCAGGCGCTCAATGAAACCGACTCGTCATGAGACACCCCTACGACTTCTATCCAACCCCGGTGGCTCTAACAGACGTCCTCCTCGATAGCGTTCCCGAACTCTCCGGGTTGGCCGTTGAGCCGTGCGCCGGGAACGGGGCCATGGCCGACGCTTTGAGACGCAGCGGCCGACTGACCAGGATTACCACCAACGACATCCTGCCCAGCTTCGGCTGCACGACGACCAGCGACGCCCGTGACCCCGCTGCTGCCGTCTGGCAGGGTGCCGCGGACTGGGTCATTACCAATCCGCCGTTCACCTGGGCCGGCGAGATCCTGGCCAATGCCTGGGCCTATGCCGGTAAGGGTGTCGCCATGCTGCTGCGGCTCACGTTCCTAGAACCCACCGTCGCTCGCGCCGCGCTCCTGCAGCAGATCGCCCCCTTCCTGTCAGACATAATCGTCTTCGGGCAGCCGCGACCATCGTTTACCGACAACCGTCACACCGATTCCGTCACGACGGCTTGGCTGGTCTGGCAAAAGGGGTGGAATCAGGGCACCCGTGTGCGCTTCGCCGTGGGTTGGGCCGGCAGGGAGAGCCGTTGCCCTGAAAACGGTCGTTAAGCTCCCGTCGCCAATCCGGCAAAATGGGGTGGGGGGAGCAACTGCTACCCCCCCAGTGCTTTCTACCACTCTACCATGCCTATAAGTCCTGGTAGAAGGCCTCTGCCGGCCTTCTACCGCGTGGTAGAGCCAGTAGAACCGGTAGAGAGGCCGTAGAACGCCAGCACGTCTTCGACCTGGTGGTAGAAGGCTCCGTTGCCGCGCGGCTGGCCTTGCGGCCAGGGCCGGAACCGGCGATGGTGAGGAGGGGGTGGGGCGTCGCCCCTATGATAGCCACGTGTGCGGCGTCGCCTGGCCCTGCGTTAGCTTAGCCGCCCGGCATAGCACGAGGATATGCGGCGGCTAGCGAGATCCCGCAGAAACAGGCAACTCGGCCAGGCGCATCACCAAACGCAGCGCTTCGTTGACAGCCTCTTCAGTAGGAAAGGCCCGCGCCACATCGGGAGCCAGCAGAACCAGGTTCGTACCGCGAGCAAAGGCCGCGGCGTACTTGCCCCGGATGCCCCCTTTGAGGAGGGTGGCCAGGTCGTACTCAGTACGAAGGTCGTCTTCGAGTTGGTCCTGCACGTCAGAATTCTCCGGTTTCATAGGCGGACTGTTCAGTTGCGGTCAACTCGCGAGCGCTAATCAGGCGGATTATCAAGCCTCGCTCGGTGTGAGCCACAATAAGCAGGCGACGGCTGAAAGACATGCCAACGATAATAAATCGTTCTTCATTCTGAGAATGATCGGGATCCGGCACAGTTATCGAAAGCGGGTCGGCGAATACTGTGGCCGCCTCGTCAAACGACACGCCGTGCTTGCGCAGATTTGAGGTTGCCTTGTCAGGATCCCAATCGAACTCCACGTCTCTTAGTATAGCCGGATCGGGCATCGATCACCAGAGGCAGGCCAATGTCCCGGTATAACGCCTCTACCGGCCGTCTACTGCGTGGTAGCGCCGGTAGAACTGCTAGAACCGGTAGAAAGACCGTAGAACGCCAGCACTTCCTCCACCTGCTGATAGAACGCCCCATTGCAGCGCGGCCGTCCGTGCTCGTTGTAGCCGAAGGCGGCAATCTCGATCTTGTAGTGGGGCAGGCCGGACTCATGGGCCTCCAGTATCTTGCCTACTTCCAGCGGCCCGACCCAGCCGCGGGAGGTCATCAGGCCGTCGGCGCGGGGATCGACCGGCCGTTCGACGGCCGGGGTGGAGCTCTGAACTGTGGTCTCGGCGCAACCAGACAGCGCGCCGGCCACAGCCGAACCGCCATTCCAGTACAGCCCGGCGTTGACCGCCGGCAGCACCGCCGGCACGCGGAACTGCGGCGACCGTGGGTCCTCTTCGGGGTGGTAGGGGATGACAACTGGCGTGGCCCGGCGGCTGCCGCCGCGCATGTAGATCGCCGGCCGCTCCGCGCCGTCCAGGGCCGGGTAGCGCTCGACAGCCAGAGGCCCCAGGTAGATGCGGTGCTGGAAGTTCTCGATGACCGACGACTCGCCCTCAAGCCCCATCTCCTTGACCAGCAGGGAGTGGGTGGCCATGACGACGTAGATGCCGTACTTCGCCCCCTGGCGCACGACCGCCTTCCAGGCGGCCATCGCCGGCGTGGGC
>JAIBAS010000292.1 GCA_019695075.1 Promineifilum sp.
TCTAACGCCGCCAGCAGCGAGACGGTCTCGCCGCCGTCCAACGCCACCACCTGCCCATCGGCCAGCGTCGCCGAATACCGCATCTCAAATCCCGCCCACGGCGAGTCCGCAATGCGCGTCCACGTCGACCTAACCTCAATTACGTCCTCAGTGTTGGGCATCATGACTACGCCTCCATTCCTCGTGAGTCTGGTCTCCGAGCGCCTCCCCATCCCGGCCGGGATGAGGAGGCGCTCTTCTTGTTCTTACCAGTACTGATAGACCCGCGGGATGTTCAGATACTCGGGGTGTTCCTTTGCCGCCTCGTTACGGCGGCGCTCCCAAGCCAGAAGCTCCTCAGTGGTCAGAATGTCCGGCGTGAAACGAACGCCGTCCGGCGTGCGCAACTCCCAGAACTGCGGCATCGAGTAGCAGCGCGGCCGATAAACTAAATGAGTTAGAGGTTTGGGGAAGGGGGTATGTTGTGTTACAGTGGACATGATCAACTCCTCGTGAGTTTGGTCTCCGAGCGCACCGTTGGGCCTGGTAACTTGGCGGTGCGCTCTCCCTATTTCTGATCAGAAGTATAGTTCAAGTGCTACCGCTTGTCAATAGTCTGTTACCGCTTGACAGTCGTTAGGCGCGTCTTGTATACTCGTAGCGGAGGATGTAGGTATGTCTGGGAACAAGCGGTTGATGCTCACAATTACCGATGAGATGCACGCGGCCATCAAGCGCCAGGCCATCCGCCGTGGCGCGACGCAGAGCGGTCTAGTGCGCGTCATTCTCGGTGAGTGGCTTGAGCAGCACGGCGAGAACATCGATTGGGCAGTGGAGTGGGGTGGGCGTCCTGAGCGCCAGAACACAAACACGGAGAATGACGAACAATGACCGAGAAACAACTAGCCCTACTCATCCGCCAGATCGCCGGCCGCATTCGCGCCCTCGCCAATGAGAGCGTGCTGCTCACCGAGCCGGAGGAGCGCAGCATCTTCGACCAAACGACCGTCATCTCAGCCCTAAGGGGCGACACGCGCACAATAGCGAAGCCGGCCGCGATCTGGCGCATGCTCGATCTGGCCGACGAACTCGAAGACGAAGCTGAGCTACTGAAACCGATCTCCAGCCCGATCGAACCCTAACCCACAACGGAAATGAACAGCGAAAATCCTGAAATGCTGAGGCCTGTAGAGTTCTTGACCGCCGGTACATGGAATCGCGGCGACCGCAGGCGAGGCCACTTCCACCGGTGGGCCGAGAAACTGAATTACATCACAGATGGCCACTCAAAGTTGTACGGGGCGGCCGAGGTCGAAGCCATTGTGGAAGATGACGACGGCTTCATTCACAGAGTACCAGTCGAGAAGATTCGCTTCCTAGGCCCAAAGCGACAAATTCCTTCCGAATACGACGAGATACTCACCCGATAGCACCCCGCCCCCTTTCCCACCGAACAGACCCCGCCCACATCGCGGGGCCTGTTCGCTTCCCATCCACCCTCGCACTTGGCCCCCCATATCTTCAAAGCTACAATCGAAACCATACCTACCCTGCACGCATCAACCAGGAGGCCTTCCCCATGTCCACCCTTCCCAGCGATCCCAAACCCCAGCGCTCCAACCGCCGCACGTTGCTCATCCTTGGCGCGATCATAACAATCTTCGCCTGCACCGCCTGCGGCATCATCTACTTCCTCATCCCCAACTCCGACGACAACAACCGCCCCACCGCCGAAGTCGCCGAACAGACAGAAGTCGAAGTCACCCGCCTCGTGGAAATCGAAGTCACTCGTCTCGTCGAAGTGGAAGTCACCCGCCTAATAGAAACCATCATCACCCCCACACCACCCCCAGCCCCAACCGCCGCCCCCACCCCCGAAATCGACCCCACCGCCTACATCGCCGCCGTCAACATCACCCCCAACGATCTCCCCACCGGCGAACCCGGCCTTGTCGTCATCGCCGCCGGCCCGCCCAACCAATTCGGCGCCATCCCCGTCGTCGTCCGCAACAACACCGACACCCCCGTCTACAACCTTGACATCTCCGCCACCGCCCGCGACACCGCCGGCCGCGTCCTCGGCACCGGCTCCAGCCTCGACCTCCTACCCTCCTACGTCCCGCCGGCCGGGGTTGCCTTCGGCCGCGTCCTCTTCCAGGACACCCCCCTCGACGGAGCCACCATCGAGTACCTGGTCACCGGCAGCGACGACCCCGGCACCATCTTCATCCGCCGCGACCTCGAAGTCATCGAGCACAACCTCGTCAGCGGCAACGTCGTCGGTTCCCTACTGAACTCCAATGCCGCCGCCCTTGATCTCATCAACGTTGCCGTCATTTGCTTCGACGACACCCTCGTCCCCACCGTCTCACGCGATAACTACACCGACCAGGAACGCGTCGAATCCGGCGCCCAACTCCCCTTCAGCGTCGACCTCCTCGGCGACGAAGCCCAGTGCGACCGCTACCTCCTCGCCGCCCGCGGCACCGAAACCGACTAACCCACCCAACCGCTTCCGCAAACGAAAAAGGCCACCAGTCACCCTGGTGGCCTCCCTGTTTGCGCGCAAACAATCCATGATAGCTTGACCCAATCCGTCAAACTTGTTGTATACTAGACATCGCGCATAGAAAAGTTGGGCCACTTCTGGCCCATTCGTCGTCTGAGAGACAAGAGCGAGTCCCTCCACACCGAATTGAGCGTACCAGGTTCTTTCCATGAAAGACGGTCTTCTGATCCACGCTGGGATCAACTTCATATTTCTTCCACAACCGCCCCTCAGCAAACGCACTGGGCCGACCTTTCAGACCGCCTTGCTCGAACACGGCGTCGACGTCTCGGAATCCCGCGCCGCCGACGACACCATCACAGTTGGCAGTCGTGAGCCCATCCCTTATGAGGCCCGCATCATTTCCCTTCCCCCATCTGCCGGACAGCTACTTATCCTCGGCCAGCAGGGCGTCGGCACCATCGAGATATTCAGCCAGACGGCTGAAGCCATTCTAAACGCCTACTACCAAACCATCCAGATTGAGGCTCGACACCTCCTTGCATGCGATGTCACCCTACGCTTCTTGTACGAGACAGACGCCGACCACGCCTTTCGCCAACTCTGGGAAAGCCGACTCCACCAGTCGTCTGACTCCCTCGCCGCTCTCGGCGGCCCTGTCTTGGGTGGAGGCCTGCGCTTCGTTGTCCCCCTCTTGGAACAGCCAGAACCCTGCCTCGCCGAGGTTAAGATCGAATCTCTGCTAACCGATGCCAGTAAGCTCTACGTCGAAGCCAGCATAAAATGGGACTTCACCTCGAATCCCGACTCAGCACCCGATGCCACCGAGCGGCTTCATCTCGTCAACGATTACGTCGAGAAGAAAGTGGCTGCGTTTATGGACTGGGAGGACAACCACGATGACAACTACAACCTTACAGACTAGCCGGCCTAAGGCCGGCTCACACCCAACAGATCGTTTCGAGAAGTGGATTCAAGCCCCCCTCACTCACTACCGTTCCGCCTATATCGGCAATGAGTGGCAGCTTTTCCTGACCCAGCCGACCGTCTCCACCTCGGCAAGCCAGGCATCGGCTAATACCTTCTCAGCTTCCTTGCCGTCGCTCTTCCAATCCATCGCCGTCGAAGAAGAGCGCCAGCTTCTGACCGATTGGCTGTCCATCGCCGAGAGCGCCTTCGACTTCTGGGATAACGACCTCGATGCCGCCTACGACAACCTATAAGCAGGGCGACGTCGTCCTCGTCCCCTACCCCTTCACCGACAGCGCCGGCCACAAGCAACGGCCGGCGCTGGTCGTTTCCGCCAACTGGTACAACCGCGGCAAGCGCAAGTACTTGCTCAGCCCCATCACCTCGTCCATCCCCCTCCAACTCGACAAAGATGAATTCCCCGTCCGCGGCCGAGACTACCAGGACGCCGGCCTCACTCAAGAATCCATCATCCGCTGCGGCCTCCTCTTCGCCATCGACCACCAACGCATCATCAAGCGCCTCGGCTCCCTCCCCCGCGGCACATTCGACCATCTCCTACCTCTCTTCTCCTCCCTCTTCACCGACACCTAATCACCGCTCCCGAACATAGTAACGCCCATGCACGATGACTACCTGGCAGATATTCGCCATCAACATTTCTCACTCAACCTAGTTGACATACTCCTTACCCCCACCCCTGAGTCCAAAGCCGCCTCTCCAATCTCCGGCCAGGGACAGCTAAGCACAGACATAGACAATGGCTGTTTCAGCATATCAATTGAACCATCCCCACCAATTAGAGACTATTCCAAATGGACAAATGCCTTTTACAATCTTCCTGGCCGCTACAACTTAAAGGCGGTTGCCGACAATGGCACTGAGTGGCGCGTGCAGGACGTTTCTCTCCACCAGTTCATAAGCACTATCTACGGCAGCGCCCACGAACTTGAAGTGACAACACCAAGCTCCTACCGGGAAAACATCTATCGCGCCGAACTGATATTTGGACGAGTGAAAAGGCTTCCCGCCTTAGTCACCGTGGTAATCAACCCCAAGGATTCCTCGCGTATAGAATTGAGACAGCAATCCTCATTGAGCATCGGCCGATTTGACCTCATCTTCGAGAACGAAAAGAACGAGGATTCCCTAAAGGTTTCTGTCGAGTCAGATAGCCCCATAGATACTGCCTCGCTTTCACGAATCTCAGAGTCCCTCACGTTTGCGTTGGGCTACGATCCCGGCCGCATAGCCACGAGCCGTTTTGACGAGCAATCCGTGACAACCACCTTTCGAATCGTAGACTCAAGCAGGATCAGCAACCCACGCCCTCCCGTTGATGCTATTAATGCGCCGGAAGACTTCTGGCAACTTGTCGAGCACTATCTTCGCTTTGTATTGACCGACACCCACTCTGGATTTCACCCAATGTCCCGCTACATTTGGTCAACTATCCGGTCTGCCAATACCCTCACTGATATAGATGGTTTAACAATAGCTGTTGTTGTCGAAGGGCTATTGCTCAGCGAGTTCAAGGGCTACGCTGCTGCCAACAACCGATTTAAGCACGACATTGACAAGGTCAGCCGAGCCTTGAACTTGAAGTCCTTACGCATTTCTGGCTCATCCAAGATACGACTCCACAGCGCATTACAAGGAATGAAGGGGGGAAGCGCCAGCCAGGCGCTCAAAAAACTGGTTCAAGCGGGGTTGATTGATAAGCAGTTGAAGAAAGCCTGGGATACTTTGCGGAATCCCAGAGCGCATGGAACATTTCTTGGCTCAGAACGGATGCTGGAGATGTCAGACCTGAATGACAAGGTGTTGCAGTTACTCTACCATTTAGTCTTTCTGGCGATAGGCTATACTGGCTCCTATATAGATTATGCTGACCATCCCTATCTTCAAAATCGAAAGATCTTCGACAAACTACTACCTCATTCTTAAATCTGTTCCAAGGCCTTGACCATGCCTATGGCTGCCATACCTCGAACGACTTCAGTCGAAATTGAACCCCGTCCCCAAGCCTTGGACTTAGTGTCTCTTCAACCACAAGTTGGTACTCCCCATCTTCATCCATCTGCGCCGCTTTGATGGCCGAACGCCATTTCATAAGAGGGTACTCCATCTCCGCGTCAGCTAAAGCGTCAGCCTCT
Organism: Promineifilum sp.; assembly: GCA_019695075.1. Taxonomy (GTDB): domain Bacteria; phylum Chloroflexota; class Anaerolineae; order Promineifilales; family Promineifilaceae; genus Promineifilum. The sequence goes on from JAIBAS010000292.1 coordinate 5,614, forward strand.
CCCACCAACTCCCCCCTTGCGTACTTAACAAGAGGCCACTTGCCAATCGGTTTACTAAACGGTGGTGATAAAAGAGCCTCGCGATGCTCCTGCCCCAGCTCCTTCTCCAACAAATCGAGTATTGCCGTTCGAAGATAAGCCGCAGTCTTGTCCCGCACTAACAGTGCATGCTCACGAACCTCCTCAAAAGGCATAAACCCATGCTCAAAACCGTCACTTGCCTTCTTCGCAGATCGATGGCACTCGTCATCGCCACAAAACAGAACCTTCCTTCTGATAGCCGCGTCGAGCAGAGTGGAGAGACGCTCACCCGGCCCCAGACTCATCGGGTCTATTCCCATCTCGCGTGCCAGCTCCTCTTCGGATGAATTACTCTCCAGAAGACGCTTCCTCAGAACCACCTTTGTTAACGCCTCCATGCCCATGTATAGATGAGCTGTCGACATCGTCTCGTGTCCCCACTTCCAATGATTTAGCGCCAGCCGGTATTGAGCCATCGCGCGGATAAGTCGTTCAAATTCCCCATGAGCTGCTCTATAACCTTCGATAGCCCACATGAGGGCATAGACGGCATCATCAGGAACCCTACGCCCCCTGCCCAGAATGGGCCGTTCCTCTGGCAACAGGCTTTGTAGGAATGCCCGCTCCTTCACCCCTGGAGTGCAGTCGAATGCCAACTCCGGCTCCATATCACCTATTGCGGCATTAGTTGCGAATGCCACTACGGTAAGAATGGTTGCGGCTGCGCTACCCATGGTGCTCACTGCGTGCTCTATTGATTCTGCATCTCCTTTTACTTCGACCCACAAATCGCCCGGCAACGGGGACTCCAGGCCTTTATCAACGTAGCGGGTGCGAATCGTAATTACCGAACGACCGTCTAAGTGAAGCGCATTCACTTGCAGTCCACGTCCCCAGGGGACAATTGAGGCAGAACCTGCGCGAAAGACAACCAGGTATTGGTGGTGGAGAACTGCGCTATCGTCCACGGTACTAATCCTCCTCACACCCCACTCAACCATATCGCCGTCGAACCTATGTGGGTCAGGCGGCAACACTCGGTGCGAAGCGGCTAACGCGGAAGTTGGTCAAAGTAACTTTCTGTATCAAACCTGATTAGAAAGGAGTATCTTACAACCGAGAAGAGTCTGAATTGCCTCTCCTGATCCCTTATCTGCTGAATATCTGTCAGCTTGTTCTGGTAATACGAGATCTCGCTACTAAAAAGTGCTCCGAGTAATGCCATCCGGTTCTCATCACCCATGGCAAGGCGGCAAAGTTCATTCACGATGTTAAGCGAACCTATCTCTTCCTCGAGCAACTGGTGCTCTACAGGATACATGGGTTCTAGCTGATGAGACCTGGCCACAAGGTAGTCTACAATGCTCTTCCTTTCATCGATTTCATCAGCGATTCGTTCATTATGCTGCAATGCATCCTTGACCCTCTGCCACTTTGCACGTCGTCGGTCCTGCTGAGCGCTATACGCATCGAGGAACCTGACAAATGTGTCGAAGCGACGCTCGTCTCGGCTAACCTTGATTTCATAAGCAAGCGCAACAACAGCGATTATTACGCCTAATGCCGTCACAATAGTTCCGATTGTCTCCCAATCTAGCATCTCACTCCCTGCTGAAACAGGCTGCGGCCAAGCCTTACGGCCGCCTCAACACCCACCCCCCAAACGGCACATCCGGCAACGACTCACACGCAATCCCATTGTCATCCCCGTCTAGGTTATGAACGTCATAACCGACCTGTTCCATGCAATAGTCAAAGCACGCCTGCGCATCTTCCTGACTGCCGAAGTCGCTACAGTTGTAGACATCGGCCGCGCACGTTGAGCAATTCCCCGACGGCTCCCTCGTCGCCGTCGCCGTCGGCTTCGGCGTCTTCGTAGGCTTAGCCGTTGCGGTGGGCTTCGGCGTCTTGGTAGGCGTGCTCGACGCCGTCGCCCTGGGCGTGTTGGTGGGCGTAGCCGTCCCCGTCGCCGTCGGCCGCGCCGTCCTGGTCATCGTCGCCGTCGGCGTGGCCGACGCCGTGCTCGTCATCGTGGGCGTGGGCGTCGCTGACGGCGTGTTCGTCATCGTCGCCGTCGCCGTCGCCGTTACTGTCGCCGTGGCTGACGGCGTCCCCGTCAGCGTTGGCGTCGCCGACGGCGTGCTCGACGGTGTCGCCGTCCCATCCACCACCTGAGTAGCCGTCGCCGACGGCGCCGACCCACCCTGCACATCAACGATGATGGGTAGGTATGTCCGCTCAATAACTCCAGCTTCCGCCGCGCCCCACAGCGTGGCCAGAAACAGCACCACGCCGGCCGTCAACGCTACCAGATGCTTCTTCACCTGCACCCTCCTTAATTCCAACAGAACCTCGACACCTCCGCCCCCCCAGCATTGTACAGATAGCCGCAGTCATTGCTGTTCCGCCAGATCGCGTCGCCCCGGCCGAACGAGAACCCGCAGCTCTCAGGGTGTGCCTCGTTTGTGTAGATTCGACAGCTCTGCCCCGGCTGCAGGTCAAACGACGGAAAGTAAAAGTTCTGGTCAGGCTCGCCCGCATTTAGCCGCCACCCGCCCAGATTCACCGCCACGCCACCTCGGTTCAGGATCACCGCGTACTCGTCGCTCTCCACCTGCAGTACGTCGCCATCATAGCGAACAGACGAGATCACTACATCCCCCGAGGTTACAGCCGGCGGCATTGTCGCTGTGGGCTGAGGAAGAGCGGTCGGCGGCACGGCCGTTGGCGGCAGAGGAGTAGGGGGCACAGCCGTCGCCGGAACCGCCGTTGGCGGCAACCGCGTCGGCGCAGCCGTCGGCGGCACACTCGTCGCCGTGGGTGGTACCGCCGTCGGCGGAACCCGCGTCACCGTCGGAGGAACGGCCGTCGCGCTGGGC
>JAIBAS010000431.1 GCA_019695075.1 Promineifilum sp.
CAACAGCCGATGCCGCGTCGCCCGCGGCGGCCGACGATGGCGCGCCGCTGGAAGTGGGCGTGCGCCGGGCCGCGTCCACGTCGGCGCGGGGGCTGTCACGGGTGCTGGGCTGGTTGGCCGCGCTGGTGGGCCGGCTGGGCGGACGCCCGGCCGAGGGGGAGCCGGCCGTCGGCTGGGCGCTGCCGGCAATGATCGCCATCATTGTGCCCGTGTTCGTGGCCGCCGTCGTCACCAGCGTCTACCTACAACGGGGTAACAACGAGCAGGTCGCCGGTATTAAGGAGCAGATGGTGCAGGAGATTCTGGCCGCCGAGGGCGCCGCCGACGGCTCGGCCGAGGCCCGCGACCACTACGGCACGGTGCTGCAATTGGCCGCCACGGCCGAGGCGCTGCGCCCCGACGATGTTGAGGTCGCCGGGATGCGCGCCGACGCCCGCGAGGCGCTCGACCGCATCGACGGCGTCACGCGCATGGCCGCGGAGGTGTTCTACGCCTACGACGAGGGGGTGAACCTGACCGGCATCGCCCTGGGAGCGGAGGAGGGCGGCGTCGCCGTGCTCGATTCGGCCGGCAACCGCGTCCTGCTCCACCCGACCGACGTCGCCTTCCGCGAGCAAACGGCCGAGGAACCCACCACCATTGCCTTTGACGGCCAGGCAGTGGGCACGCAGATCGTCGGCCCCATCCTCGATCTGCTCTGGCTGCCCGGCAGCGCCGCCGAGACGCGCGACAGCATCACCCTGCTCGACCGGACGGGCACGTTGTTCAGCTACTTCCCCAATCTGGGCGACATCCGCGCCGTCCGCCTGGGCAACAGCAGCGCCTGGCTCGACCCGGCGGCGATGGCCACCTATCTCGACCGGCTTTACGTCCTCGACCGGGGCGCGGGGCAGATCTGGAAGTACTTCGCCGACCAGAATTACACCCAGGCGGCCGATGACCCGGCCATCTTCTTCAGCGCGCAGATGGGCCTGGACACAGCGGTGGACTTCGACCTGTATTCGGAGGACGGCAGCCTGGTGGTCATCTACGCCGATGGGCGCGTGCGCTACTACGACACCCGCTCCGGGCGCATCCAATGGGACGAGAACACACTGCTGCAGAACGGCCTGACCTCGCCGCTGGTTGCGCCGACGGCAGTCAAGCTTGTCGGCCGCGGCCTGAACGCCTCCATCTTTGTCCTCGACCCCGGCAGCAGCCGCCTGGTGCAGCTCAGCCGCGGCGGGACGCTGCTGACACAGTACCGCCTGCTCGACGACGCCGGCAACGACGTGCTCAGCGAGGCCAGCAACTTCGCCGTGACCGACGCGCCTCTGCGCCTCTTCATCACTGCCGGCAACCACATCTACGTCGCCGAACGCTAAGCGCCACCGTACCAGGCCGAAACGCAAACGGACGCCGGGAGGGTTCTCGCGGCGTCCGTCGTGATCGGGGCGCGTTCGGCACGGCTTCTAGCGGCCGGTGAAGTTGGGCGGGCGCTTCTCCAGGAAAGCGGCGATGCCCTCGCGGTTGTCGGCGCTGCGGCCGGCGACTTCCTGCAAGTAGGCTTCGTATTCCAGCGCCTCATCCAGGCTCATGCCCCAGCCGCGCTGCATGGCCCGCTTGGTCAGGCCAAAGGCCAGCGTCGGCCCCTCGGCCAGTTGGCGGGCGACAGCGGCGGCGATCTCCGGCAACTGCTCGGCGGGCACAACGCGGTTGACCAGGCCCCACTCCAGCGCCGTGGCCGCGGACACACGGTCGGCGGTGACGGCCATCTCGTAGGCGCGACTGTAACCGATGATGCGCGGCAGGAACCAGTTGACGCCGCTGTCGGGAATCAGGCCGATACGGCTGAAGGCCAGCATGAACGACGCGCTGTCGGCGGCAATGCGCATGTCCGCGGCCAGGGCCACGCCGCAGCCCGCCCCGGCGGCGATGCCGTTGATGGCCCCAACGATGGGCTTCTCCAGCGTCACCATCTGGCGCACGACGCGGTGGTAGCCGTGGCGCAGGTGCTCGGCAATGGAACCGCCTTCGCCACGCTCCTGGAAGGCGGCCAGGTCCTGCCCGGAGGAGAAGGCCCGCCCCGCGCCCGTCAGGACGATGCTGCGCGCGGCGTCGTCGCGCGCGGCGGCCTTGAGCGCGTCGAGCGTCTCGCCGATCATGGCATCGTTGAAGGCGTTGAGCTTCGACGGCCGGTTGAGCGTGATCGTCGCTACGCCGTCGGCCACTTCGTAAAGGATCGTCTCGTAAGTCACAGCCCCCTCCCGTTGTCCGGCGCGCTCGCTAGAAAGGCACGTCCGAGTCAGGATCGAAGTCGTCGTCGATCTCGTCGCCCTCGTCGACCATCTCGCCCTCTTCCGAGGGCACAGACAGCCACAGCAACAGCAGCTCGCCCTCTTCAACCTTGGTCAGGCGCAGGGCGACGACATCGAGTTGTTGCCGCAGGCGCAGGTCGTCGGGGTAATCGAGCCGCACCGGGCGGCCTTCGTTCCAGGCGCGCTGGCAGCGCTCGACAATGTCCTGGCCGTTGCCCGTGCGCAACTGGCATAGGGCGACATCGATCTCTTCCGGACCCTCGTAGATGGATTGCACCCACCCATGTGGATGTGGCATGAAATCGGGGGTGGGGCCTTCGATAATGGTGATCAGTTCGGGTTCCATGGAGGATATACCTGAGTTGGTTTTGCAGACTGTCGAATATACTACTGATAATCGACACGCTTGGCAACTGCCGAAGGGGATCGCTTAGGCGACGAATCACCCACGAATGTGGAAACTGCGACCGGTTAGGTCTCAGGGATTGACACCCCGGCCGGCCGTTTTATAATGATGACAAATCGAATAGTCGCCTGAACCGGAAGGAGTAGACGCGCCCCGCGCCGAAAGAGAAGACGGGGCCACGGGTTGAAAGCCCTCGCGGCGGAAGCGCGTCGAAGGTCGTCCGGGTTGGTTGCCGAAGAACCGGGCCTGGCCCGCAGTAGACCGGCACGGGTGCGCCCGTTATCGCGCCGCCCTGATGGTAGTCGGGGCACGAGCGCGCCGGATGGCCGGCGAACTGAGGTGGTACCGCGGAAGCACAGCCCTTTCGTCCTCATGGTGGACGGAGGGCTGTAAATGTTTCTATGGAGGTATCACGAGATGAGTCTGACACGGCAGTACGAAGCGCTGGCCGCCGAGCGCGCCATCGGCCAGCAGTGGCAGGACAGTGGCGTCTACCACTTCCGGCCGGACGACGACGCGCCGGTCTACGCCATCGACACGCCGCCCGCGTCGGTGTCGGGCCGGCTGCACCTCGGCCACGTCTACTCCTATGCCCACGCCGACTTCTTCGCCCGCTACCGGCGCATGCGCGGCGACAACGTCTTCTACCCCATGGGCTTCGACGACAACGGCCTGCCGACCGAGCGGCTGGTGGAACGCACGCTCGGCGTCCGGGCGGGCGAGATCGGCCGCGCGGCGTTCATCCGCGCCTGCCTGGAGGTGTCGGCCAAAGTGGAGGCCGAGTACGAGGCCCTCTGGCGGCGGCTGGGGCTGTCGGTCGATTGGCACTACACCTACCGCACCATCGATGACGACGCGCGCCGCGTCGCTCAGTGGGGTTTCCTCGACCTGCTGCGGCGCGACCTGGCCTACCAGCGCGAAGCGCCGACGCTGTGGTGCCCGGAGTGCCGCACGGCCATCGCCCAGGCCGAACTGAACGACCTGGAACGCGAGACGATCTTCCACACGCTGGCCTTCGCCCTGGCCGGCGGCGCGACGCTGCCCATCGCTACGACCCGACCGGAACTGCTGCCCGCCTGCGTGGCCATCTTCGTCCACCCCGGCGACGCCCGCTTCCAGCCGCTCATCGGCCAGACAGCGACGACGCCGCTCTTTGACCAGGCCGTGCCCATCCTGGCCGACGCCGCCGCCGACCCGGCCCTGGGCACGGGCGCGGTGATGTGCTGCACCTTCGGCGACACGGCCGACGTGGCCTGGCAGCGCCGCCATGACCTGCCGATCATCGCCGCTATCGGCCCGAACGGGCGCATGACCGCCGCGGCCGGCCCCTTTGCCGGGCTGACGACCGACGAGGCTCGCCGCCAGATGGCCGCGGCGCTGGACGAGCGCGGGCTGCTGCTGGACAGCCGGCCCATCGCCCAGACCGTGCGCGTCCACGAGCGCTGCGACACGCCGGTGGAGTACCTGACCAGCCGGCAATGGTTCATCCGCATTCTCGACCAGCGCGCCGCCTTCCGCGAGGCCGGCGAACGCATCGCCTGGCACCCGGAGCACATGGGCGCGCGCTACGCCCAATGGGTGGACAATCTCAGCTGGGACTGGTGCATCTCGCGGCAACGGGCTTTCGGCGTGCCCTTCCCACTGTGGACTTGCGAGGCGTGCGGGGAACTGGTCCTGCCCGACGAGGACGAGCTGCCGGTAGACCCGACCGAGCGCCCGCCGTCGCGCCCCTGTGCCTGCGGCGGCACGGCCTTCCGGCCGGAGACGGACGTAATGGATACCTGGGCCACATCGTCGCTGACGCCGCAGATCGTCGGCCGCCGCCTGTCCGACCCGGCCCTCTTCCGGCGCGTCTTCCCGATGGCGCTACGGCCGCAGGCGCACGAGATCATCCGCACCTGGGCCTTCTACACCATCGTGCGCGCCCACTACCACGACGGCGCGCTACCGTGGGCGAACGTGGCCATCTCCGGCTGGGGCCTGTCGCCCGACGGCACGCAGAAGCTGAGCAAGAGCCGCGGCGACGGGCCGATTGGGGCGCTGGAGGCGCTGGACACGTACTCGGCCGACGCCGTGCGCTACTGGGCCGCGGGCACCGGCCTGGGCAAAGATACTGTCATCAGCGAGGAGCGCATCGCCGCCGGCGGCAAATGGGCCACCAAGCTCTGGAACGTGGCCCGCTTCGCCGAGCGCTTCCTCGACGGCTACGCGCCGACGGCCGCGCCGCCGGCCGGCCTGACCACGGCCGACCGCTGGCTGCTGGCCCGGCTGGCGCGGCTGATCGCCGCGGCAACGGCGGCCTTCGACGCCTACGACTATGCCACCGCCCGCGGTGAGGTGGAGGCGTTCTTCTGGCGCGACCTGGCCGACAACTACATCGAGATGGCCAAGCAGCGCCTCTACGAGGGCGGCGCGGGCTACGAAGCGGCCCGCTACACGCTCTACCACGCCCTACTGACGACCATAAAGCTGCTGGCCCCGCTGCTGCCCTACGTCACCGAGGCGATCTACGGCGGCCTGTTCGCGGCCACCGACGGCGCGACCTCCGTCCACCGCGCCGTCTGGCCGGCGGCCGACGCCCGCTTCGACGACGAAGCCGACCTGACCGCGGGCGAGACGCTGATCGACATCGCCACGGCCGTGCGCCGCTTCAAGAGCGAGCACAACCTGTCGCTGGGCGCGCCACTGGCGACGCTGCACCTACCCGACGCGCCGGCCGAGTTGGCCCGGCCGCTCCGCGCAGCGACGACCGACCTGCTCAGCATCACCCGCGCCCGCGCCCTGACGTTCGGCCTGGCGGCGCAGGACGGCGCGGGCCATCTGACACGGCTGGCGGCCGGGCGGATCGAGGTGGCGGTCGAGTTGGCGGACTAGGGATTAGGGGATAGGGGCTAGGGAAGAGCGCTCTTCCCTAGTCCCTAGCCCCTAGTCCCTATCCCTTATCCCCTACGCTCGAGGATGAGCCAGGTGAAGGCGAACGGGTGGCGCTCGTCGGCCGGGTGGGTCTGGCGATAGACGACACGCCACTCGTTCTCGTCGAAGGGCGGGAAGAAAACGTCGGTTGCTGCATCGTCATCCTCGACCGCGGCGTGGATCTGCGTCAGGTAGAGCCGCTCGACGCGCGGCAGCAGGGCGCGAAACAACTCCGCCCCGCCGACGATGATGACTTCCTCGGCCGCGCCGGCCGCGGCCAGAGCGTCATCGAGCGAGTGGACGACGAGCGCGCCGGGGGCGGCGTAGTCGCGGTTGCGCGTCACGACGATGTTGCGCCGCCCCGGCAGCGGCCGGAAGCGCTCCGGCAGCGAGTCATACGTCTTGCGGCCCATGATGCAGGGCTTGCCCAGCGTCTGCTCGCGGAACCAGCGCATGTCGTCGGGCAGCCGCCACGGCAGAGCGTTGTCGCGGCCGATGAGCCGGTTGGCGTCCAGGGCGACGACGTAGGCGATGCGCGGTGCGGTCATGCCCTCTCTCCGGCGCTAGACGGCGATGGGCGCGACGATGCGCGGGTGGCTGTGGTAATCGACAAGCTCGAAGTCCTCATAGCGGAAATCGAAGATCGACGTGACCGCCGGGTTCAGGCGCATCGCCGGCAGCGGTAGGGGGGCGCGGCCGAGTTGTAGCCCGGCCTGCTCCAGGTGGTTGAGGTACAGGTGGGCGTCGCCGAAGGTGTGGACAAACTCGCCCGGCGCGTAGCCGGTCACCTGGGCCAGCATTTGCGTCAGGAGGGCGTAGGAGGCGATGTTGAAGGGCACGCCCAGGAAGACGTCGGCGCTGCGCTGGTAGAGCTGGCACGACAGACGACCGTCGGCCACGTAGAACTGGAAGAGGCAATGGCAGGGCGGCAGGGCCATGCGCTCGATCTCGCCCACGTTCCAGGCGCTGACGATGAGCCGGCGCGAGTTGGGATTGCGCCGGATTTGCGCCACCAGCGCGGCGATCTGGTCAACCGCGCCGCCGTCGGCCGTGGGCCACGAGCGCCACTGCCGCCCGTAGACCGGCCCCAGCTCGCCGTCGGCGTCGGCCCACTCATCCCAGATGGTGACGTTGTGCTCGCGCAGGTAGCCGACGTTGGTCTCGCCGCGCAGGAACCACAGCAGCTCGTAGATGATCGACCGCAGGTGCATCTTCTTCGTCGTCAGCAGCGGGAACCCGGCGGCTAGATCGAAGCGCATCTGGTAGCCGAAGACGCTGATCGTACCCACGCCGGTGCGATCCTCCTTGCGGACGCCGTGGTCGAGGATGTGCTGCATCAGGTCAAGGTACTGTCGCATGTCGCCTCCCGTTACAGATCGGCGGGAGTATAGCACAAGGATGGGACAGGACATGGTTAATGCAGATCAGTGGGCAGTGGGCAGTGGGCAGTAGGCCAGTGATCAGTAGGTTAGTGGTCAGCACGGACACTGTGACTACTGACCTACTGCCCTACTGACCACTGTCCACTCTCCGCTCATCTGTTGTAGGAAGCGGCCGGCGAAAGTAGAATAGGCCCTCTGTCGGGGCGGTGGCGAAACGGCAGACGCAGCGGACTTAAAATCCGTCGGGCTAACACCCGTGTGGGTTCGACTCCCACCCGCCCTATCTATGATCGACCTCAAGACGCGCTACCGGGGCTGCCTGCTGGGCCTGGCCGTTGGCGATGCCGTCGGCACGACCGTCGAATTCGCCCCGCCCGGCTCCTTCCCGCCCGTCACCGACATGGTCGGCGGCGGCCCCTTTCGGCTGCAAGCGGGCGAATGGACCGACGATACGTCGATGGCCCTCTGCCTGGCCGAAAGCTTGCTCGAACGCGGCAGTTTCGACGCCACCGACCAGATGGAGCGCTATCTGCGCTGGTACCACCACGGCCATTTGTCCAGCAACGGCCGCTGCTTCGACATCGGCAACACCGTGCGCGGCGCGCTGCGCCGCTACGAGCAGACGGGCGACCCCTGGGCCGGCTCGACCGACAGCACTAGCGCCGGCAACGGCAGCATCATGCGCCTGGCCGCCGTGCCGCTCTTCTTCGCCGCCGACGCCGCCCGCGCCGTGGCCATGAGCGGCGAAAGCTCGCGCCCGACTCACGGCGCGACGGCCTGCGTCGATGCCTGCCGGTATCTCGGCGGGCTGATCCTCGGCGCGCTGCGCGGCGAGCCAAAGGACGCGCTGCTGTCGCCGCGCTACCGCCCCGCGGGTGCTGAACCGTGGGCTGACCTCGATCCCGACATCGCCGCCATCGCCAACGGCTCCTTCGCCCATCGCTCGCCGCCGGACATCAAGGGCAGCGGCTACGTCGTCCGGTCGCTGGAGGCAGCGCTGTGGGCTTTCCGTCGCGCCGATTCGTTCGCGGAGGGCTGCCTGCTGGCCGTCAACCTGGGCGACGACGCCGACACGACGGCGGCCGTCTATGGCCAGCTGGCCGGGGCCTACTATGGCGAGGCGGGCATCCCCGCGCCCTGGCGCGAGCGGCTGGCCCAGGGCGCGCTCATCACCGACTTCGCCGACCGGCTCTACAAGGCCGCCCAATGACCGCCGACGACTTTCGCCGCCTCTACGATTACCATTTCTACGTCAACCGGCGGACGACGTTCCCACAAGACTACGCCCTCTACCGCCTGGGCAGGCTATAGGCCATGAGCGCCTTCGTCGGCGAGGTCGCCGCGGCGCTGGAGGCCGCGCTGGGGGCGGCCGGATTGGCCGGCAGCGTCGGGCCGCTCGTCGTTGGCGTCTCCGGCGGCCCCGACTCGCTGGCTTTGCTCGATTGCCTGGCCCGACTGTTGCCGGCCGAACGGCTCGTCGTCGCCCACCTCGACCACGGTCTGCGGCCCAA
>JAIBAS010000623.1 GCA_019695075.1 Promineifilum sp.
CAGGCTGGCGGCGTCGCGCGGCGCGGCGGCCGTGGGCAGAATGGGCGTGGGGTCGGCCGGCAGGGCCAGAGCTTGCAGCGGCGCGGGCAGACGTATGGCGTAGCGCGTCGGCATGGCCCGCAGCATCGCCGGCCCGAATCGCACGGTTATAATACCTGCCAGCAGCAGGCCGAGGAGCAAAGGCAGCCTATATTTTCGCATGCGCTTCTCGACGGCCGTTGCCGTCCCTTGAGCCGGGAAGGATTGTAAACCCGGCGGGCGGCGTGGCCAAGAGGCAGCGGCCGAGGTTTAGTAACCTCTCAGAACGTGGGCTGATTCATACGGGATAGGAAAGAGCAAAGTATGGCACGAAAGAAGGGCAGCGGGGAATTCGTGGTCATTGGTCTGGACGGTTTTGGCGAGAATGTCGCCCTGGAACTGCTCCAGCGCGGGCGGCGTGTGCTGGGCATTGATCGCGACCCCCACATCGTCCAGCAGTTGGCCGACAACATCCAGGACATCGTCGCCGTCGATGCCACCGATCATGAGGCGCTGGAGTCGCTGGGTGTCGATGCCTTTGATACGGCCATCGTGGCCATCGGCGGCAACCTGGCGCAGGCCGTGCTGGTGACGCTGACGCTCAAGGACCTGGGCGTGCGCTGGGTGGTCTGCGAGGCGCAAACGGAGCACGACGAGCGCGTGTTGCGGCGTATCGGCGCGGACCAGATCGTCACGCCCGACATCGAACTGGCCCGGACGATTGCCGACGGGTTGACCGGTCGAACGAGCCGGGCCATCGAGTTCCACTTCGGCAACCATCTCGTCGTGCAGTGGCCCGTGCCACGCGGCTTCAGCGGCCCGCTCCGCGACTTGATGACCCGCTATAGCCCGGAGTTGCAGGCGCTGATGGCGCTGGGCCGCGACCTGATCTATCACCCCGCCGCGGACACGCCGGTTGCCCCTGGCGACCAGCTCCTGGTGGCCGGGCCGGCAGCGGCGGTGCACGCATTGCAAGAAGAGCGGCAGCCGTGAGCAGCCCACCGCCTGAGGAAGGTGCTTCCGCGCCGGCGCGCCGGCCTCTGCCTCGTGTCATCCGGCGGGCGCGCCTCCGGCCGCGGCTGTCGCAGTCTGACCGCGGGCTGGGCGTCGTCGGCGGGCTGGCCGCGCTGGTGGTCGTCGGGGCAGCTTTGCTGTGGCTACCCATCAGCGGTGCGGGGCGACAACTGACCTGGAACGAGGCGCTTTTTATGTCGGTGTCAGCCGTGGCGACAACCGGCATGGGCATTATTACGCCCGGCGTAGACCTATCGCTCTTTGGGCAGACCGTTCTCCTCGTGCTGATGCAGCTGGGCGGTGTTGGTTTCATGGTCGCGGCCATTACCATCTTCCGGCTGCTCGGCCGGCGGGTGACATTTGCCGAGCGTCTGACGCTGCGCGATTCGCTGGGGCTGATCTCGGCCGGGCAAATCCTGCGATTGCTGACGCGCGTCCTGGTGGCCGTCCTGCTGATCGAGGCGATCGGGGCCGTCGTGCTGTGGCTGGCCTGGCGGGCACAGTATGGGCCGTGGTGGGCGGCCTACATGGCTGTGTTCCACTCCGTCTCGGCCTTCACCAACACCAGCTTTGACCTGTTCGCGCGGATGGATGTGGCCCCGGCCGGCTTCCCCACCGATCCGGTTACTCTGCTGACGCTGGCCGCGCTCATCTTTCTAGGTGGCATCGGTATCCCGGTGATCGGCGATGTGCTTCGCTACCCGCGTCGCCGCGCCGTCTCGCTCCACACCCGCATCACTCTCATCACGTCGCTGGCGCTGGTCCTCGTTGGCACGGTGCTGTTTTTCCTGACGGAAGCGCGCCACGGCAGCGCCTTCAGCGATGAGACGACGGCGCGGCTGTGGCTGCTGTCGTTCTTTCACTCGGTCGCCAGCCGCACCTCGGGCTTTGTCATCACCGCGCGGTTCAGCCAGCTGGCAGCGGGCAACGCCTTCTTGCTGACTGTGCTGATGTTCATCGGCGCATCGCCGGCATCAACCGGCGGCGGCATCACCACCAGTACGTTTGCCGTGTTGCTGCTGGCCATGTGGAACTTCGCCCGCGGCCGTAGCGAGATCCGCGCCGGCCGGCGCACGATCCCGCTGGACATCCTCTTCAAGGCCGCGGCGATCATCACCGGCGCGGTGTTGGTCATCAGCGTGGCCGCCTGGCTGCTGATGTACACCCAGGAAAACGTCACCCTGGTGATGGCCCTGGTGGAAGTCGTCTCGGCCTTCTCCACGACGGGCTTCTCGCTGGGGCTGACGCCGCGGCTGAACTTATTCGGTCAGCTTCTTATCGCCGGACTGATGTTCTTCGGCCGCACCGGGACGCTGACGCTCATCGTCGCCTTGGCCCGGCCGCGGGTGGAGTCGGCCGTGGGCTATCCAGAGGAGCGCATCCTCATCGGCTAATCGGCGGCGGCCGGCTCTGTCGCCAGCCAGACGGCGCTGCCGAGGATGAGGTAGAAGACGAAGGCCAGATCGACGAGGAAGAAGCTGTGGTCAACCAGGCCGTGGGCCAGCATGGCCGCCAGCCCGCCGGCCAGTCCGGCGGCAACGGGCAGCCAGGCCGCGCCAACGCGCCGCA
>JAIBAS010000377.1 GCA_019695075.1 Promineifilum sp.
AAGTGGACCAGCGGCCGCGCCGGATCATCCTTGTTCTCCAACACAATCGCCCAGTCTGGATTGTAGTTCCCAATCGGCGTCGGCACCTTGAACCACGCCGGCAGCTTCACGTACAGGATGACGTCCTTGCGCTTTTCCAGCCCAATCACGAAGTCCCGCTCCACCTGGGAGTCGACGATGATCCCGTCGTACAGGGCATTCTCCGCCGGCACGATCAGGTCTTCCCACGACAGCACACTCTCCTGCTCCAGTAGTCTTTCCTGCGCGAACCACTCGTCAATCGGCCGGTACTGAATCCCATCAATGAGCTGCTGCCCCAGCTTGTCCTTGATGAGTCCCACCACCACGGCCGCAAACTCGTTCGGATTGTCCACCGCCGCCTGCGCCTGCTTGGCCGGCGCGCGCCGGATGATCTCCAACAACGTCCGCCGCGTCAGCCGCATCGGCGGCGACGTCTGCTCCATCAGGTCGCTCATCAGCTCCACCAGGTTCGGCAGCGGGTAGCGGCCGGCCAGGCTCACCAGCGTCCGCGAGCCGCTCATCTGCCACGCCTGGAACGCCCCCTCGTCGTTCAGGTCCACCTTGGCCTTGGTCACCGTCACCCGCGGGCTGCGGATGGTGACGTCGTGTAGGGCCAATACCACGTCGTTGACAAGCCGCTCCGTGTCCACCGTGACCGCATAGCGCGTCTTGCGCGAGATGCGCTCCCACAGTTCCTTGAACTCCGGCCGCAGGTAGCGCTCCTTGCGCAGATGAACTTCTTTCCGCTGGCGAGCGTTGGCCGGCTTCGGGGCCATGAACTCCCCGTACTCACGCCGCACTTGCCGCTGTTCTGCATCCGTCAGCGCGGCGAATGGCTTGCCGAACCGTGCCTCGACCTCCGCCCGGAACTCCTCGCCGATCTCGCTCTGGTACTGGGCCACGAACGACTCGTAGCTCTCGTTGGCCACCACGGTCAGCACGTTGACCCGCTCGTCGAACACCCGCGCGCCTGTCTGATCGACGCACAGCCGCACGCCGCGGCCGATCTCTTGCCGCTTGCGCACCTCCGACACCGACTGGTTGAGCGTGCAGATCTGGAACACGTTGGGGTTGTCCCACCCCTCGCGCAGCGCGGAGTGGCTGAAGACGAAGGCCGTCGGCTCGTCGAACGACAGCAGCCGCTCCTTGTCGCGCATGATCAGCTCGTAGGCCTCCTTGTCCTGAGCCGACACGCCCGTCTTGCTATCTTCCAGGATAGCCTGCCCGTCGCGCGTCCGGCGGCTGGCGAAGTACGCCCCCTGCACCTGGTCGGCCGCCAGCCCCTTCCACTGCGGCAGCCGGTCGCGCACGGCCTGAAAGGCGCGCTCAAACTCGCGCCGGATCGGCCCGTCGGCCGGTGCGTAGTTGTCCACCCGGTCGATGAAGAACAGTGTCAGCACCTTGATCCCCAGCGGCGCCAGCGTCGCCTGCTTCTTGGCGTGTTCCTCCACGGTGTACCGAATCTGCGCCTCAAACACCGACGCCTTCTCGCCGCCGATCTCCTCGCCGACGGCCACGCGCTGCGTGTTGGTGAAGCAGAGCCACCCTTCGCCGTGGTGGATCTCGTCAATGTCGTACCCCTCGTACACGTCCCGCTCGCCGGACAGTTCCCACAGGGAGTCCCCCGGCCGCACCACGACCTCCGCCTCACGAATGGCCCCGCCCTTGAGCTGCTTGTGGATGAGGAGCTTGGCCGACAGCACCCGCTTCTCCGCCCGCGTGCTGATCAGGCGCACGAACGGCTGCAACGTCTCCCCCTCCACCACCGTCGACGCCACTTCGATGCGTTTGACCAGCTTGCGCCGGTACGCCTCCGCTGGCGTCAGGCGGTAGACGACGTTGTTCGGGTTGCGGTGGGTGGCACTATAGCGCAAGGCGAAGAGCGGGTTCAGATCGGCCAGCGACACCCGTGACAGTTGGCTCTCCATGTTCTGCGGCTCGTCCAGGATCAGGATCGGCCGCGCCGCCTGCACCAGGTGAATCGGCATCGCCCCCTGTAGCCGGTCGGTCGACTGGTGGATGACGTTGACGTCCTTCTTGTTGAACGCCGCCAGGGTCATCACCATGAACTCCACACTGTCGCTCAGGGCGAACTGGCGCACCTGCGACAGGTTGGCCGAGTCATACGCGTAGAACCGGTACGGCGCGTTGTCGAACAGCTCCCGGAAGTGGGCCTTCGTCATCTCCAACGTCTTCAGCACCCCTTCCCGGATCGCCACCGACGGCACGACGACGATGAACTTGCGGAAGCCGTAGCGCCGCGCCAGCTCCAGCGCCGTCCGCAAGTAGACGTAGGTCTTCCCCGTTCCCGTCTCCATCTCCACGCTGAAGTTGGCAAACCTCACCGGCGTGGGGCCGTCGGCCGTCTCCGTCTCCCCCTCCAGCCACTGCAAAGCCGCATCCCCCTGGTACAGCGGGTCCTCGTCCGCCGGGTCAAACGCCCGCTTCTGCACGGCGCGCAGGTTACGCAGCAGGTCCTCGTCGCTCAGGTCCAGCCGGTTGGGCACGGCCGGCACGCCACCCAACTGGAAGGCGATCTCCCGCTCCGACCGCCGCTGCCCGTCGAACAGGTCGACGAC